>JAEWHU010000055.1 GCA_023387635.1 Bacillota bacterium | reverse complement strand
ATGGAATGCCCCCTCTGTTTCTGATATATTATTTTTTCTTTTTTAGCTTCCTCACACTCTATCTTGGTCATACCAATGTTATGAGATTGCGTTAATGATATAGAGTCACTTATTGTAAAACAAAAGTCAAATAGGGATTTGAGATACCTACCAAAAATAATTTCATAATCCATATCAACTTCAATTTTTCCTGTTTTATTAATTGTCATATTTTACACCATTTCATATCGCAGATTTGCCTGCAATATTGCCACAAATAAAAAGGAGTGAAAGAATCACATAGTGGCAGCCTTTCTAAATTTATATTTTCTTTCACCCTTAACTTCATTTCAGTTAACTAATCAAGCAACGAATATCCATATAATATTGAACTATTATATTCTAATGTAAAACCATCTTTAATAAGGTCGTAATTATCGATATCAATACCAAAAGAAAATTTTGATATAGGACCATGTCCATTCTGTCCTATATCAACATTCGTATTATTATTGTTGTGTATTAAAAAACTTGGATAGTTATTATATGTTGTAACTGTACCATCATCATTAAAAATCACATCGGAAAGAAATTCACCTTCTTCATATGTTATATATGGAATTGCATCAAAGTTAAAATAAATATCATTACCACGGTGCATAATACTTTCAATTATTATAGCTACATTACCTACTTTGCTAATTTCTTTATTCAATTCTATCACTTTGTTGTCCTCTGTAGGATTCAATGTAGGAATCCATTCTGGTTCTATATATGTACTGAAATGAACTGGCTTTTGAATTTCGTATATTTCATAACCATCTTGATTAAGTACATTCTTATAGATTCCTTTCTTACTATATTTATTAATATAAAATAATGCGGATACCATAGTAACAGTAATGATACCTATAACTATAACAGTGAAATAAAGTAATTTCTTATTTTTTTGCATTCGAAATCCTCCTAAAATGCATATTACATGAAAAATGTAATTTAATGTTAAAGTAATTATATATTGAATATTATGAAAAATCTACCATTATTTGTTGGGAGAACGCAAATATAGCACCTCAGTTCTGAGGTGCTATATCAATATCGGTGATTTAACTATTAATAAAATAAAGTTATTGTCATTGACTTTATTAAAGTAGTTCTTTTATTTGTGGAATGCTTTTGCCTTGGTCTCACAAGCTCTCCAATTGTTACGTATTCTGAGTTTTGTATAGTTTCTAAAGGACGCTGTCTTGCCATATCATCACCTTACTTAATTATAGCGATAACTGCTATCATAGTATTAATATAGTCTACCATTTCTTTTACTAACTGGTTGGAAGAATCTTTTCTGATTTCTGAAATTCGCTCCTTTACCCGTTTATTTTCATACTTTGAAAAAAATCGTTTTATATGGCCACTTTTTTCTAAAAGGCTGGTTAATGCAATTATTTCTTCTGACATAGTTCCACTTTCAAGAATTTCTGCTCGTATTGTTTGAATAACATGGTCCACTTCCATGGGATTCACAATAAAATAAGTAGAATTTCCAAATAAGCCACCTTTTTCAGAAGTAGCACACTGCTCTTTAACCAATGCTTCGCCTACATCCTCCAATAATACTGTCATCTTTTTGTTAGTAAAAGAAAAGCAATATTCTGAAGCAAGCTTTTCAAGTGTAACATTACGAGTCTCCTTAATAAAATCATATAGAGACTTCAAATACTGAGTGTTATTGTCTATATCTCCTATAACACATAGTTTTTTATTATTGATTGCTACGGCTCCAGTAAAAATTAAATCGAGCATCCCGCCAGCAACTAAGCAAACGGATGATTCTGTACTAAACGTAGGCAACTTACCCTTCTTATTTAATACACAAAGTAGATACGATTGCGATATTGATAGATTTTTTATAATGATTACCTCCAAGATATTTTAAATATAAACCTACTATTAAACACATATTATTTACTATTTATTACTTACTATTTATTACTTACTACTTATTACTTATTACTTATTACTTATTACTTATTACATATAACATAAGATTGCCACTTATAATATTTTTTGTCAATATGAATTATAGATATATGAATTATTATTTCATCTAAACTCACATGAATTTGATTACAGTTTAAAATCTTAAAAATATTTATCTTGTGTAAATCAGATTTAGCCCAAATTGTTATTTATATTGTTATCGCAAAAGCTTATTTGACGACAAATTAAGTTTTATTTTGAGCAGAAATGCAAAAATAAAAAAAGTTATATAACAAACAAAAAAATTGTTGACAAAACACTTTTCATGGTATATAATATTGTTTGTGTTCGCGAGATGCGAATAACTCAACGGGGTGTGGCTCAGCTTGGCTAGAGCGCCTGGTTTGGGACCAGGAGGTCGCAGGTTCGAATCCTGTCACCCCGATTATACATATTAAAAAACTTCCAAATAGGAAGTTTTTTTTTGATCTGTCTATCTATTTAGCTGTGATATTAATAATCTTTGCTCTATCGTTTACATATGTAAGGTAACCATCCTTACCTTAGTTGTATGCGCTGCTATTGCAGCCACTAATCTTTTAGTGAAGATGCTAGCTTTACAATATTCTCATGAATCTTCATAATTATAGTTTCGAATTCTTCATCACTTTTTCCAGTTGGGTCTTCTAAATTCCAGTTATCATCATACTCCATTCCAACATATGGGCAACCAACATCGCATCCCATTGATATTGCTATATCCGGCTTTGGTATTTCATTAAATGTTTTACTGTATTGTGTTTTTTCCATATCAATATCATATAGCTTTTTCATTAACCTGACTGCGTCCTGGTTGATACGAGGCTTTGTCTCTGTCCCAGCTGAATAACTTTCAAATACATCAAATGCTAGATGATGTCCTAAAGCTTCTGAGATTTGTGACCTGCAAGAATTATGAACACATATAAATGCTACCTTTTTTTTATTAACTGTTTGTTTATTAATCATTTGCTTATTCTCCTTTAATAATGTAAAAAACTCTGTATACATAGTATACAGAGTTTTTTAATTGCGGAGACAGGATTTGAACCTATGACCTTCGGGTTATGAGCCCGACGAGCTTCCAGACTGCTCCACCCCGCGATATTATTTTTTTTGTTAACTTAACTAATATTTTCTACGATTAGTATATCTTGGTATGCTAACGAAACTAAGTATAACATCTTATATACATTATGTCAACTAGTTTCTGTGTATTATGTCAACTTATTTTTCAGCCTTTTATATTTAAAAAATCTCAGAATATTTAGTATTCTGAGATTTTAGAATTGCGGAGATAGGATTTGAACCTATGACCTTCGGGTTATGAGCCCGACGAGCTTCCAGACTGCTCCACCCCGCGACATTATTTTTTTGATTGTTAACATAACCAATATTTTCTACGATTAGTATATCTTGGTATTCTAACAAAACTTAGTATAACATCTTATATGCATTATGTCAACCACTTTGATTAACTTATTATCACTAATATCTATTATATCATAAAACTCTCAAATTATTACACATAAAAAATTTTATTAATACTATTATTTAAAAATGAAGTTATCTCAGTCTTTATCATGTTCTTCTGGATTAATAAACTCTCAAAATATTTCTCCATTATGTAATCCCCTTTTTTATAAAGAATTAAATACAAGCTCACCTTCTAAAAATCTATAGTTTATTTCACTTACTACTACCTAAATACTCATTGTATTTTAATTAAGTAAGGCAAAATTATATAACCCCTCTTACTTTTAAATACTTTCTAACCTCACCATAATTCTTAAAAACAATGTTTTTGGGTTGATTAAAAATAGGAACAAAGTGTTCTTCACCAGTTTCATCTAGTAAAATTAGCTTAGGCTCAATATTATAATAATCATAATTTGTATTAAATTGGAATAGTTCTTCTTTCCAAGTGTTCTTTAACATCATTATAAAGTTTACTTGACTATTTGTTAGTACGGATATTGGTTGATCTAAAGTAACATTTCTATAGTCGATACCGTTTAGATTAGCATAGTCCATTATGTCCATCTCTTTCATAAGTTCCACTGTACTATCAGATAATCCAATCAGCTGCAGATCCTCTTTTGATTCATATGACTGGCTCCGTTCCTTATAAATAAATGGCATGGCTTCAATCGCTTCTAATACATTGTCCAAAGGATTGCCACCATAGATATATACTTTACCAATATCTACAGTTTGTCTACTATGATTAGAGTACGCCACTGATAATGTATTGATTTCTGTAATATCATCTGATATTCCAACCTCATAAGACTCCCAGTTATTGTAACTGGTAGTGTAACATCATGTTCAATGAATTCTTATGTTCTACTACAACCTGTGAATGACACACATATAAATAACCCAATATATATCCATTATATAGGAGTTGCTGTTATTTTACCATAATTTTCAATATACTACTATAAATTAACACGTCTTTTTAATATTTTTATATAATAATGTAAATAATCTATTTTATGATTTTAATATGAATTATATAGTAGAAAGGATAATGATGTTCAAATTATTCAGTACAAAGAAAGTAAATACGGAAGAACATGGTTATATAGCATATCGTAAAATACGATTTGGTTCATGTTATCCTAATTTGACAAAACAGGAAGAATATGAAATGAAAGACTTGTTTCCTAAAACACAAAAAAAATATAAATTAGTAAACATAGACCATCCTAATATTTATTATAAAGCGTTACATTTAAGTAAAACTAAATGGTAAAAAATAAACACCTTTATCATATTAAAGGTGTTTGTTTTGTATGTATTTCTCCATTTTGTTAACTAGTAATCTTGCTCTATCTAACAAGGGGTTCTCTTGACTAATTATTGTTTCTTCATAGTTATCCGACATTATAGCTAATTTTGAAATATCGACTGTCTCAATTTTTTCTCCATTCACTATTAACGTAAAGTCATTATTTTTATGCTTCATTCATCCATTCTCCTATTTTGGTATCTTTTTCTCTTTTTTGTTCGTTGTTTTTTCGTCAATTTTTTGTTTTGAATTTCCTTTGTCTTAATTAAACATTTCATACGTATTATCTTATATGTATTAACTAGAAATTCTATGTCAACTTTTTCAAGAGGAACAAGAGATTCGGTATATATTAAAGCACTATTGATTGGTATTAACTTTATCCTTGTTGATAAATTAATAACTTCACCCGATTGTATGTTTTTTGCAAAATTATTTATGTCATGTTCATTATACCATAAGTGATTTTTCTCTACAATGTCTTTAATATACAATTTTATACATTCTTGTGAAAGTTCTAAACAATTTATTATGCTAATTTGAGTAATTTTTCTTTCTTCTAAATATTGCCGAATCACATAAACCCATAATTGAACTATTTTCTTAGTATCATCAACTACTATAGGTTCCATATTAATTATAATATCGATTGACTTACTCATACAATTAGATATTTTATCTGCAATTTCAACATAATTTAAGAGTTGTTTCAATGTTTCCGTATTCTCTATATTACCGAATTCTACTCCTTTTATACTTTTTACAGTAAAACCGTTCAAAATTGAATATATTACTACAGAAATAACGCATATGACTAATTGATATGCAAATTGTGGTGCTTGTATCATTTCTTTGGTCAAAAAGGTAATAGATAAAAAAATACTTGTATTGAATATGGTAATTAACTGAAAAAGTTCCATATTTCTAATCAGAACATTCTTGTTACGTTTCTTTAATAGGAAAATAATAAGAACAATTAACATCCATGAAATTACGTAACTAGTCATAATTAATTCAATTTTTGATTGTCTTAGGATAAATTCAATAATGATCATATTTCCCCATCCTTTTAAATACTTTCCATTATAAGATATCTAATTCAATAGAGATTTGTATCTTCTTCTATTATTTAGATATGTTTCATGAAACAGGTTTATTGGTAATTTTCAGATAGTATTGCAGGAAGAATATACAAAGTATAAATCAGATGTATCATTTGTAATAATGAAACATAGAGGAAAATATTTATCTTATTTAATTATATTATACTATAAACGCAATGAAAATACCACTAATATTTACAATAATTGTAAATAAGTCCAATAAGGTTATCTATTACTATGATATTATTAAGGAATTATTGTCTGAGTGTAATCAACAGATATTCTACTACAAGAGTATTCTATGGCAATATCTTATCGACAATCACGGGCTAGATTGTGCCGAATCAAGTTTTAGAAGGTATATTTTAAAACATCCAGAATTTCAAGAATACTTTAATAAAAGAAAGAAATCACATGTTTCTAATAAGATCCATATACGTTATGAAACTGGGCCTGCAAAACAGGCACAATTAGACTGGAAAGAATCCATACCCTTTACTTAAAGGCTTCCTTATTCCCACTACCAATGGTTCAAATAAAAAAGCCATACCAAATCATTACCAACACTGTAAAAGTAAATCATCAAGTATGATAACGTATAACTTTATAATTGTTACATATTATTTTATGGCTATCGATGTCAGTCTTTTTAATGTCATTTACAAACACTAAAAGTTTGATGTGCTTGCATTACACCATTTCTTATTTTTTTGATTTATCCATTCCCCGGATAAAAAGGTTCAGCCCATTTATTCTCAACTAGTTCAGTCCTTATATCTATCAATTCCTTCAGATAATTAATATCATTCTTATCCGGGTTAACAATTCTAATGAATGGATTTCCCATGCATACAATTATTTTTCTTTGAAACACTTCTGTAGGATTTGATTTATATTTGCATACCTGTTTACAGTTTTCACATTTTTTTGCTATAAATTTATAAGTAAAAGCTTTTAGCCCTTCTGCCTGCTCGGATGCTTCTATACGGTTTTTAATAAGTTCAAATGAGGATGATGAATAAGGATTTAACCCTATATTTATTTTCAGGTCATTGTTATTGATTAGATCTGTTATAAAAATAATTTTTCCTTTTAATTTATACTCGACTCTATAAAAATAATTACAATTTACCGACTTTATTTTTTTCTCTATAGAATGTTCATGTAACGCATACACAATTGCTTGATTCTTTTCATTGAATAAAGGATATACATCCTGGTAAGTACGCTTATAATTTACCAGTGCCCTAAAATCGCAATGTATGAAAAAAGAATCGCAATTCACCTTGTAATTTGTAAAACTTGCTTTTCGTACAGCAGTAACTGCTTGAAACAACTTAGGAAACATAAAATTGGATACTATAGTGAAGTCATCGTTAATCTGTATTACCAATCCATTCCTAGCCAGTGCAACAATATTATTCTTATTAAATTTCTTTATTAAGTTCATATATTTAGGTGTTTCAATAATAATACGGTCGTTATTAACGCTATATTTTGTAAGGGCTATCAAATAATAATAATAGAAATTTATCCTTTTTAAATTTTCAACAATACCCAACTTCTCATCAGGAAGTAGATCATACTCTTCATAATGCTGATACATATCATTAAGCAAGCTTCTGAAAAACTGATATAAGTCTATACATGCCTCTTTCATATCATCTGATACGTAAGGTAGCGTAGTTTTAAGCGGTAACAATTGTGTTAATAGAGTATTAATATATTCCTGCAGATAATAATTAAAATCTTCTTTTTCTAAATATGTTTTCATAATTCTCTCCATTCCGCGCCGCTTCGCTAGCGGCACAAACATTTTAATAAAAAAAGTTGCAACCACTGCTTTTTAGAGTTAAAATTTCTTTGTGGAACAGTAATACACTACAGAGCACGGGGAGGTGAGTGGCGAATCGTCTTTCGACCCCGCATAATTATATGTGCCGTCATCTTTTCAAGCACAAACAAGTGGGACATTGAGCCCGGACTGTTATCATTGAAACCATGTTTATTTTATGATTACCCAGACCGTGGTTGAACTTTATATCAGGAGCTTCGCTTTCTGGTATAGCAGAAATCAATGCAACTATTATTCTTGCCGAGATAGGTGTGAATATGAATATCTTTGATGATACAAAACATCTATGTTCCTGGTGTGAACAATCTGCCAGGAAAAAGAAATCGGCTCGTTTTGCAAAGGCCTGTGCTTATTTTGATAATCCAGTGTGCTCTTGCTGCAATCAAGTATTATCCCTTTTAATACGATAACATATTATACTAAAAATTACAATATTTAACTTATAATGGAGTGTGTTAGTTATTCGTTGCTACTTTGAGAACATGAAATATTACTCGGGAAGGCAAGAAACTACTATTTACTGGAAGAAAATTGCTGTGGTGACCGCCAGTCTACGAAATTATTTCCTTGATGTCCAAGTAAATTATCCTCGAGTTTCCATACACTAATTTTTTTGTTCGAGAAAAAGATATATCTACTCTATTTACTATTATTTATCTATCATTTAATTTTAAATAGGCTTCTGCATATTTAGTGTTTTTCGCCATTCCCCTTTTGTATAATGAATTCATTACCAGTTTTACTAAAAAGTCTTGTGAACGATACATTGTCAGAATACGTAATAATACTGAAACTTCTTTCTTATTTAATAGATGATAAAAATTAGGTTTTTCAATATTTCCCCAGACTTCATAACAAATAAATACTTATTAGCTTTTTCCAGACTTAATACAGCTTTCGAGACCATATAATGAACAAGATGTCTATCATTCTTAAATATTCACTTATAAATAATTTCTTCTCTTCTTCCTCACTCAAATTTGTTGCTTTTACTTTCTTAAGTGTAGCATACAAAAGAGTTAGGTAAATATCACACACATTACCTCTGATTTTATAAAAGTTAGATTCATCTTTTCTATCATTCTCTTTTAAGTTCTACATAATACACTCTAACTCTAGGGTTCATACAAACATATAGGTGCTACGATAATTAAAAAAATCCGTTAAGGCTATTTACCTTATCGGATTTTTTTTATTAATTACAAATTAATATAGATTAATTCTAACTCATTTTATCAATTTCACTTAGAATTATTTCCTTTGCATAAGACATTGCCTTAGCAACGCTTCCTTCTTCAAAAGGTACAGATAAATTAGCAACCTTCAATAACTCTAAGTAACTCAAACTAGAACCTGCTTTACAAAGGGCTAGATAATCCTTCCAAGCTTCTTCACTATTTTCTGCGAAACGTTTCTTAAATTCCATTGCACCCATAGTCGTAAGTGTATAGTTAATATAATAGAATGGGTATAGGAATATATGAAGTTTGTGATACCAGAAACCTCCACGTTCCATAAATTCGTCATCCTCATATTTACGCCATGGCATATATTTCTTTTCTAACTTATGCCACTCCATAGTACGTTCCTTTGGAGTTAATTCTGGATTGGCATACATAATGTGCTGGAATTCATCCACTGCAACACCAAATGGCACAAATGTGATAGCATTTTGAAGATGTGCAAAGCGAAATTTATCTGCTCCTTCTCCAAAAAACTGTTCTGCATATGGATATGAAAATTGCTCCATGGACATAGAATGAATTTCAGCAATATCAGTACCACCCATGATATATAAAGGTGTTTTTTGTGCTCTCATAGCTTCATATCCAGCGAATGCATGGCCGAGTTCATGGGTTAATACTTGCATATCACCAATGGTATGGTTAAAGCAAGAAAAAACATATGGAGCGTTATAAGTTGCAAGTACAGTCATATATCCAGTTGAAGCTTTGTTCGGTTTATTTTTAAGATCCATTAGCTCATGCTCAATCATATAATCTATGAATTCACCAGTCTCAGGGCTCAAATCATGGTACATTTTCTGTGCTTCTTTCACAAGATAATCATCATCTCCAATAGGTTCTGCATTACCATCTAGAAATAGAAATTCTTCATCATAAACTTTTAATTCATCAACACCAATACGTTTTGCTTGAGCTTCATATATCTTTTCACATAAAGGTACGATTTCCTGAAGAACTTGTTCACGAAATGCTGCAACTTCTTTTACGCCGTAGTCACTACGCTTTTGTTGCATATAAGCAAGTGGAATATAATTTTCATATCCAAGTGCTCGACCCATGTCATTTCTTATTTGAATAAGTTCAGCAAAGATTTCTTCCATCTCATCTTCGTTACTATGATAGAAATCAGAATAAGCTTTAAATGCTGCTTTTCTTACATTTCTATCAGCATTTTCAAAATATTTTTGGATACCATATAGATTTAATGTTTGACCATCAAATGGTATTTTAGCCATTGCCATTAGTTTCTGATATCTTTGAGTTAATTTTGCTTCTTTTTGAATGTATGGAACTAACTCTTCTTTAAATTGATCTACTTCTCTTTGTAGAGTTACTAAAAATTCTTTCCCGTACTCATTGGTAATTTCTTTTGTAAACTTACAGTTTAACAATGCTTTATAGTAATTTATTACGCTTGTTGTAGCTTCTGCTTCTCGTTCATTAATAAACTCCACTTCTTTTTCGTAAAATTCATCTGTTGTGTTAAGCGTATTACGAATCATTGCTATGGTAGTCATAGTATTAACGGACTTTAGTAATTCGTCTGCTTCTTTAATTAATTCCTGAACTTCTTCATAGTTATTTGCGTTTATAATTTGCCTCGTTAACTTTTGATAGTCTACTTCATACTTATCATAGTCTGGACGCTTATAATCTATGGTTGAAAATTTAAAATTATCCATGTATTTTCTCCTTGTCTGAATTTGGCAACAATAATTTCCAATTGTTACTATTGTTAATTTTATCAAGTTTTAGTAAATAAAACAAGTTGTTTTTTAAAACTAAGCGAAGCATTAGCACCTCTAATGGTAGATAATTTGGCAGAGATATTTCTCTATTTTACATTGCTGCAATCAAGCATTTTTATATGTAATTGACAACGCAGATGCTATTTGGCTGCAACAAATAACAAATGATTACTAAAACCTATAAATTCAGGTTTATCACAGGTATAAAAATGATATTCTAACCAAAGCTTATATGATTCTTCATCCATCTTATTTATTTTATCGGCTAATAATTCACTTAACCCATCTGCTGCGATTTCTTTTTCTATATTTAAATCACAACCAGTTATTAATGCTCTTGCCATATCAATAGTATAAAAAACAAATGGAAAATCAGTTAGCTTAAATGTTGAATGGTTATATTCATCACTTTTAATAAAATTTGCATTATAACACATAGTTTCCGTTGTAATAACCATGTCATTATTAATAAATGCAATAAACATCTTACCATTATCCGTACATATTCTTTTCATTTCGTTGACACATGTTTCTCTATCGATATTTTTTTCAAGATGATAAAGGGGCCCAAAACATAAAATCACATCAAAGGAATTATCATTAAGTTCTTTTAATTCATCTACAGCATTTCCCCAAATAACTTCTAATTTCATATCATCTGTTTTGGCTTGTCTAATTGCATTAGCATGCTTTTCTACAATTTCTATTGCTACAACATCATAACCTTTATCTGCAAAGTATAAACTATACCTTCCTGTTCCTGCACCTAGATCAAGAATTCTCATTCCTGGTTTTAAATAACTCTCAATATATTTAATTGTAGTTAAAAATTCGATATTGGTTGCTTTTGAATCTAATCTTCCATCCTCATTAAATAAATCATAAATTGCACTCACTTTTTCAGTTTCATCTTTCATTTCTTGTATTTCTTTCATATTCATATGTATTTCCCTCCTAATATAATAATATTTTAACCTACATAATAGTACTAAATAGTAATAAGCTTTAATAATAGTATATATTAAAAATATTTTTATAACTACCATTTTTTATAAATAGTGACATAGGATAATCCCACGTCACTATTGAAATACTTTTTGTATCTAAAATTAATGATTCTTACGACTTAAAAACTGTTATTAAGCTATTCTAGAAATTCACTGGATATCTCCTTCATAAATAAATGAATACTAATATCTTCGATGGATATAAGATCATAAAGAACTCCATCTACTATCTCATCAGAACTCATTTCAAAAGAATCTACAAGTAACTCGGATTTTATTATATCTAACTTTTCCAACACAATTCTTTTGAAATATTCGTCTTCACAGCATAATTGGATACTAATATGACTTTCAATTTTATATCCTTTTTCCTTTCGAAGTACTTGAATTTTTCTGATTAAAGTACGTAATAAAAATTCATCTCGTAATTCTCTTGTTACATTTGTATTAAGAAATAACTTTAATTCATTGGTAGTAGCCATAGCGTATTCTGCCTTTGGAATCATCTCTTGTATAAACAACTCATTTGAAAGGGGTACGTCAAACTCATCAATTTTAACTATATTATGATTCATAAGTTCATTCAAAAGATATTCCTTTTGATTAGTAGTCATATTATTAATATAATCTTTTAGTTTATTAACATTTTGTTTTAATACTGACCCTGCCTTTGCAAAATTAACACTAATAGATACATCAACAAATTCCTTTTCATCATTAACAAATAAGATTTCTTTTATATTAAGTTCATCCTTAATTTCTTTTTGGAACACTGAGACTGCACTGATGTAATCATCAGAACCTAATATACACAGTTTCTGCAATGGTTGCTTTATCATGATCTTCTTTTCATTTCGCATCTTCTGAACTAGTGATATAATTTCACGAACTTTATCAGTTTGTTTGATTATATCTGTATAATCATCAAAGTGTAAAACAACTGGGAAACTACTTAAATGTACACTGTCCGCTTCCTTGGGCTCATATCTTTTGACCATATCATGCCAAATGAAATCAGTAATAAACGGAATAATTGGAGCCATAATTTGAGTAGTTGTTTTAATTACATTATACAATACCCAGTAAGCAACTAGTTTACTGTCATTTTCCACTTTCCAAAATCTACGTCTATTAACCCTGATATACCAATTATTAATGTCATCCACAAATTGTTCAAATGCCTTAAGAATCGGTAAATATAGCTGTTTCTCATAATTATCATGAGCAATATCTATAAAATCATGAAGTAGTTGTATTGCCCACTTATCACTTGGCTCAAGCGTTTCTTCTACTGGTACAAATCCATCAATCTCAGGATTGTCTATATTAGAATACAAATCAAAGAAAGAATAGGTATTCCAGAAAGCTAATATTCGTCTTTTGGCATCATCACCTAAAGAATATCCAAACCTTAAGTCATTCACTGATGAAGTTCCTGCATATAGATATCGTATGGTATCTGCTCCCATTATTTCAATCGCATCATCAAGAACTATATTTTTATCCTTTCCTGCGCTTTTACTGAACTTTTCGCCATTTTCACGTACAACACTACCATAGGTAATGACTTTTTTATACGGAGCACATCCTTCTAACGTTACACTCATAAAAAGCATGGAATAGAACCATAGTCTTATTTGTTCTATCATTTCTATAACCACATCATTTGGGAAGTTATTTCTCCAGTATTCTCTATCTATAAAGTACTTTTTAGTAACAAAGGGGGTAATTCCTGCATCCAGCCAACAGTCACCTACTTCTGATATTCTTTTTACACTAGCACCGCAGTCACATCGAATCTCTATGTCATCAATCCATGGACGATGAATATGGGGAAGTTTATCTACAGACTCTTTGCTACTTCTTTCTATTAATTCTTCTTTGCTTCCAATGATAGTAATTTTACCGCACTCACTACATTCATAAAATGGTAATGGAAGGCCATAGAACCGTTTACGTGATATATTCCAGTCAGTCATATTATTTAACCAGTCAACCATTCTCTTTTTACTATGTTGTGGTTGCCATTCGACTGTATCAACAGCAGCTAGTAGTTTAGGTCTGATTTCGTCTGTACTTATATACCACTCATCTACTAATTTAAAGACGATATCTGTTTTGCATCGCCAGCAATGAGCATAATTATGAGTATAGTCCATTACATAATAGAGATTATCTCTTTTCTTTAGCTCATTAAATATATCTTCAGCTACTTCTGTGGTACTTTTACCAGCAAATTCACCGAATTCTTCTGTAATAATGCCTGATTCATTAATTGGGCAAATGGGAGGAATATCATATTTTAGACCAAGCTCATAATCTTCTGCACCACAGCCAGGAGCAATATGAACAAGTCCCGTTCCTTCCAATGAATTAACCTCTTCCCATGGTATAATTTTATGAGCAAATTGTTGTGATTCAAATTCTGGAAAACAGGTAGTGTAGACTTTACCTAGAAGTTCACTGCCTTTGACTACCTTAACAAGTTCATCTTTGTCACCTTTTAAAACACCTAATGCTGTTATACAACATATTAGTAATCTAGATGTGCTTTTCACTCTAACATAAGCATATTCTAACTCTGGATTTATTGCAACTGCTGCATTTGAAGTTAATGTCCATGGTGTTGTGGTCCAGACAAGCAAATCTGCTTCTTCCTCTAATAATGGTAATTTAAAAAATACAGATTTACACGTAACTTCACTGTAACTACC
>JAEWHU010000065.1 GCA_023387635.1 Bacillota bacterium | reverse complement strand
TTTGCAATATCTTTTATGCTAATGCTTTTATTTGATTGTACATGAAATACATTTTCACCATCAAATTCCATTTCTTCAGGCTCACATTCTAGCATCGAAGCCCCAGCTTCTATAATTTTCTTTTTTAATACTTCACATGTTTTTACTGTTGCCATACCAGTTAAATATGTGGTACTTGAAGCATAAGAGCCTGAATCGTAAGGGGATACATCCGTATCCACACCAGTTACAATAATATTGTCTACATCTGTTTCTAAACAATCTGCTGCAATTTGTGCTAGGATTGTATCACAACCCGTTCCCATGTCAGTTGCACCAATCATCATATTATAGAATCCATCGTCACTAACTTTAATGGATACAGAAGCCACATCTACGTCCTGGATACTAGAGCCCTGCATAGCAGTTGCTATACCAACGGATCGAACCTTTCCATTCCCCATATCAATGCATGGGTATTTTTCATCCCAGCCTATCATTTCTTTTGCTTTGGCAAGACATCTGTCTAAAGCACAGGAATTTGCTGTTTCTCCATGGTATGCTGGCATATAATCTCCCTCTTTTACCATGTTCTTCTCTCTAAGTAGAGTAGGGTCCATATTTAATTTGGTAGCTAATTCGTTAATAGCAGATTCTACAGCAAACAATCCCTGTGTTGCACCATAACCACGGTATGCCCCAGCAGCCATTTGATTGGTATAGACTCCTTCAAACTCAAATTTGTATGCCTTTGCATTGGTTGTATATAGTGGAAGGGTTTTTGTTCCTGTTAGTCCAATTGTAGTTGGAGTATGGTCACCATATGCCCCAGCATTGGATAACGTTTTCACGCTCATGGCTTGTATCATACCATTTTCATCTGCACCAATTCTAACACGCATCTGCATTTCATGTCTTGGTGAAGATGCTATTTGGGATTCTTCCCTTGTATATATTATTTTAGCTGGTTTCCCGGTTATCCAGGTAACAAGTGCTGGATACATCTCACATACTACGGTTTGTTTCGCACCAAACCCGCCACCAATACGTGGTTTTATTACTCTAATATTTGATTTCTTCGTTTCTAGAGCGGTAGCAAGTGATTTTCTAACATGAAAAGGTACTTGAGTGGAAGAAACAACTGTTAATCTTCCAAAAGCGTCCATATAAGTGTAACTCCTAAAAGTTTCCATCATAGCTTGTTGGTTGGCTTTTGTGTGATAGGTTTCATCAATCACGTACTTACATTTTTTTAATTCTTCCTCTACATCACCTTGTTCTTCAACTCCTGAACAGACTACATTTCTTTCTTTTTCTGGTCCAAGTGGTACTAACACCTTCCAATCATCTTCAGGATGTACAACCACCTTGTTATCCTTAGCTTTCGTAAAATCCAGAACTGGTTCTAATACTTCATAGGTTACTTTAACTAACTTCATAGCCTTATTAACAGATGCCTCGTCTTTTCCTGCTATGATAGCAACAGCATCTCCTACGAATCGTACTCTATCTTCTAATATTAGTCTATCATATGGACTTAATTCAGGATAAGTTTGTCCTGCATTTGTAAATCTTGTTTTTGGAGCATCTTCATGGGTTAATACACATTCTATACCAGGTACTTTAAGTGCATTATCCTTATTTACTCCTTTTATAATTGCATGAGCATGAGGACTGCGAAGTATTTTTACAACAAGGCAATCTTTTGGTGCCAAGTCATCAGTGTAGACTGGTTTCCCCGTTACAAGTGCCATTGCATCTTTTTTACGTATAGAAACATTAACTGTTTTTTGTTTCAAGTTACTTCGCCTCCTTTTTTGTCTTCAAGTAGTTTTGTATCGCTCTTAATTGTCCTTGATAGCCAGTACATCTGCAAAGATTTCCTGCTAAATATTCTTTTATTTCAGTAATGGTTGGATCTTTTAATTCCTTAGACATAGCTAATACATTCATAATAAATCCAGGACTACAAAAACCACATTGCTCAGAACCTTGGTCTGCTAGAAATGCACCAAACTCAGCGGCTTCTTCTTGCATTCCTTCCATAGTAGTTACATGCTTCCCATTTGCACGGGCAGCAAGGACGGAACATGATAGTACTGGTTTCCCATCCATAAGAACTGTACATAGGCCGCAATTAGAGGTTTCACACCCACGCTTTACACTAAAGCAACCTTTTGATCGAACAAAATCTAAAAGAAGGGTGTCAGGTGAAATATCATCCTGTATCAACACATCGTTTATCCACATTCTAATTTCCATACTATCTATCCCCTTCATTAACTATTTCTTTTATACCACGTTTTACTAAAACACCCGCTAAATGTCTTCTATAATCTTTACTTCCACGCATGTTGCTACCAAAATCCATATTTTCTTTAATAAAAGAAATAAATCTATTTATTTCTTCATCGGTAGGATTTTGACTTAGTATGGAGCCATTATCTAATAATAGTTTTGCTTTAGATGGTCTAGCTCCTATTACTACTTGCCATCCCTTTTCTGCCCTAACAACTGCACATGCTATGACAGGAAAATCGGTAGCTGCCCTTCTCTGTGTTAAATAGGCTACCTGTCTTGCATCTTTCTTAATTATAATCTTTACCAATACATCATTATCAAGTGGCATATTAACAAATTCTGATAAAGGCACTACCCCTCTTTTATACAGTACAACATAAGACTCTAACGCTAAGAAGCATGTGAGGACATCAGAAAATCCGAATCTTCCATAAATACTTCCTCCAACCGTTGCACAATTTCTAAATTGTACTCCTACAATATGCTTTACAGATTTATGTATGGCTCCATTAAAATAGCTGTTTAAAGCCTCGTTACATTCTATATCACGGAGGGTTGCCATACTCCCAATTTCAAATGCATCTTCTGTCTCTTCAATCTTATCTAGCCCAAGTCCAGACAAATCAATTGCATTTTGGATGTTGCGTCCACCCATTCTTAACCATAAGGTTCCACCTAAAATCACATTGTTTCTTTTTTGATTTAGCGTATAAGCTTCTTCAAGATTTTCTACTACTACATAATTTTTAATTGTAAACATTACATTGTCTCCTTTTAGAGGAAGTAAACTAATATTCCTAAGCTTTTTCCATGTTAAATTATATAGGCAATCGTTATATCTGTAAAGACATAATAATTAATAATAAGCATTTATAAGAATTACTAATAAATGCCACTGTTGTTATTCCTATTCTCTCCAATTGAATAACTAGTGACATAAGTTATTGACAGTCATTCGAATCAATAGTAAAATAATTGGACTAACTATCTTAATATCATTCAGAGAGATTGTCATTCACATTATATTATTATGAATAAAAGAAAGAAGGTATAATGAGTTCTCATTAAAGCGAAAGCATAAGGTATGAACTCTAAAATTTATGAATATAGCAAGTTTTTTAATTCCAAAAAGCGATGTTGCTTGCCTTTATGAAGATTTCACCCTACGTCAAGCACTTGAAAAGATACATCATCATGGATATTCTGCAATTCCTGTGCTCACTAATGAGAACAAATATGTGTGCACAATCAGTGAAGGAGATTTCCTTTGGTATCTTATAGAACATCAATGTGATGAGTTACATAAAGTCAGTATGAAAAGTATTGAAAATATGTCTATAAAGGATGTAATAAGAGTGGATAAGAATCCACCAGTTCGTATTACATCAACGATTGAAGAACTATTGACCAAATCAATCAATCAAAATTTCATACCTGTTATCGATGATAGGGACTATTTTATCGGCATTATTACGCGTAAAGATATTATAATACATTTTTATAATAATTTTTATCCTACTGATCTATCAAAACAAAATAATGAGTGAGAAAGATATTAAACCAGATAAAATGTTCTTAAATAAAGGCATGAAAATTTATCATTTTAATAATAATTCTAATTAAACTTTTGCTTTGATTTAAAAAGAACCTATATCTTAATAATAAATAAGAATAGGTTCTAACCATATATTACAGGAAAATATAGATTACAGGAGTAATTTAGATATAATACTCAGAATTTTCTCCTATTATTTTAAATTATCTAAAAACGCTTCTATCAAAGCTTTTTCATATAGTCCCTCGTAGATACCATCAAGGAAATAGCCTAAAGCTTCATCTTTTAGCCTGTTCCATGAACATGTCTCATATCTAACAATGATTGGATAATAAAGTACACCATTCTTTTTAGCAGCCTCATAATCCCCAGGTGCATCTCCCACCATTAGTACATGATTCTTTTGATAACAACATTTTAATAGTTCTTCAATACAAAATGCTTTTGTACCTACATTCTGAGACATTACAATATCCGTATGTTCTAACAAATTGTAATGCTCCCATTCATCTATAATAGCCTGATAATTGGCAGAAGAAACAATTGCAATATCAGCAACTTCATGTAATTCTTTTAACCCCTCTAGCACACCTTCAAATGGTAATTTTTCTGAATCATCAAGCTCAGTAATTTTCTTGTTAACATTATTAGACCATTCAAGAGCTTTTTTAAGACAGATACCATCCCTTTTTTCTAATTCCTTTTCTAAACTTTTATTTGAATGCTCGCTAGTTGAATCTACCCATTGTTTATATTCCTCTAAACCTTCTATAGAACAATAGCTCTCATTAATTTCTTCAAGCATCATTAACAGTCCTTTGAATCTATTAATCCCTCTTGTCATAGTATAAAGATTTATGTCATCCCAGCGTTTAAGAATTTCTTCTTTATGAGCATCTAGATTCCATGTTTCAACGATACATGGACCAAAACATTTCTTATGCTTAATATCCATTGTATCCATTGCACATCCATCTGAATCTATACATATTAAAAAGTCCTTTTTTTTCCTATAATTTGCAAGTATTTCACTCATGATAACATCTCCTTTTGTTTATAAAAATTGTTTATCTAATATAAGATATTAACCATACATTTATATTATCTTAAAATAAAACGTTTATATTATAGAATTAATTTGTCTAATTTACAATAAAATTATAGATCAACTGAAAATTTTACTAATATATAAAGAAATTGTCCTTATTGTCTCACATAAAATTGTGTATAATACGATTATGAATTAAAATAATATTAATAATATTATAACAATTAATTTGATTAATAATGATAAAGGAAGTGTAAGATATGGTAAATTTAAAAGCAAATCCTTATAATCTTGATGATGAAGGTGTAAAGTGGGTACAAGATACAATTGCTAACATGACAATAGAAGAAAAAATTGGACAACTATTTGTTAATATGGGTTCAAGCCGTGATGAAGAATACTTAAAAGGTATTTTGGATAATTATCACATTGCTGGCGTTCGTTATAATCCTTCGAAAGCTTCTGAAGTTTACGATCAAAATAAAATTCTACAAGAAAACAGTAAAATTCCTCTATTAATTGCTGCTAATACTGAGGCAGGTGGAAATGGTGCTTGTGGCGATGGTACATACATTGGTCACGAAGTAAAAGTTGCTGCTACAAATGATACAAAATATGCATATGAACTTGGACGTGTTTCAGGTGTTGAGGCAGCTGCAATCGGATGTAATTGGAGTTTCGCACCAATCGTAGACATTAATAGAAACTGGCGTAATCCTATAATATCAACACGTACTTGGTCTGGTGATGTTGATAAAACTTTAGAATTATCTCTTGCATATATGAAAGGTATTCAGGAAAGCGGAATAGTTCCAGCTGCAAAGCACTTCCCTGGAGATGGAATTGATGAACGTGACCAACATTTATCCTTTAGTGTAAACACTCTTTCTACTGATGAATGGGATAATACATTTGGTAAAGTATACGGTGGTTTATTTGAAGCTGGACTTCCATCTATCATGGCAGGACATATCTCACTTCCAAGTTATGTTCGTCACTTCAATCCTGACGCGACTACAGAAGAATTAGTTATGCCAGCAACTTTAAGTAAATATATATTAACTGATTTATTACGTGATAAAATGGGCTTTAATGGGTTAGTTGTATCCGATGCTAGCCACATGGTAGCAATGACTTCTGCAATGAAACGTAAAGATATGTTACCAACTGCAATTGCTGCAGGTGTTGACTTATTCTTATTCTTTAATGATCCTGATGAAGATTTTAAATGGATGATGGACGGATACAAGAATGGTATTATTACAGAGGAACGACTTAATGAAGCATTAACACGTACCCTAGGTATTAAAGCTTCAATAGGTCTTCACAAAAAAGCAAAGACAGAAATTCTTCCAAGCAAAGAAGAAGCTATGGCGAGAATTGGTTTAGAAGAAAACAAAGCAATTGCATTAGAAATAGCTGATAAAGCAATCACTTTAGTAAAAAACAAAGAAAATATCTTCCCAATATCTCCAAAGAATCATAAACGTGTTTTACTTGTAGAAGTAAAAGGGTTTGAAGGTGGATTCGGTAAAATGTTTGCTAGAAACGCCGTAAAACCAGTTGAAATAATGAAAGAAATGTTAGAAAAAGAAGGTTTTACTGTTACCATATGGGAACCAATCATTGATAAAATTGATAAACTACCAAAAGAAGAACAAATGGCTGCAATTATGAACATTTATGCTCAAAAACGTCCAATTTCTGAGTTTACTGATAATTATGATTTAGTTATCAATCTTGCTAATGTTGGACCAAGTGTGGATCAACGTGTTCAATGGCCACCTTCAAAAGGTACTCCAGATATTCCTTTCTATGTAAATGAAGTACCTACAATCTTTGTTTCATTACAGTCTCCATTCCATCTAGCAGATGTACCTCAAGTAAAGACATACATTAACTGTTATGATGATAAAGACTTCACATTAAAAGCTTTACTAGATAAAATGTTAGGTCGCTCTGAATTTACTGGAGTAAGTCCTGTAGATGCATTTTGTGGTATGCTTGATACTCAGTACTAATTTATAATAATATTATTATGTAAATAATATAAAATTCTTATTACGAAAAAACCATCTATTCAATGGGATAGATGGTTTTTTTCTCTTTAAGTTCCATGTTTTACAAATGTATTACTGTATAATTTTTTATGAATCACAAATAATATTTTAAAATAATAGGAGGCAATGAATTGAAAAATCAAAATTTAAATACTACCAATCGAAATACTTCTAGTAAATCAGACAAGAAAATAACTAGTAATAGCATTACAAATAATATAGAAAAAACTGACAATGATATTCAAACCACAACAGACAATATGAGTAATTATGTAACGGGTGAATATCGTTCTTCATCAAGTCATAAATTTCATAATAATGAAAAAGATGTTTCTGATAAATGTTAACATAATTAATACTATCCACAAAATAACAATGTAACATCCTTTTATCTTAAGGAAAAAAAACCACATTCTTGATAAGATTTGATATAATATTCTTATCAGGAAGGTGGTTTTTATATGGTTATCTATTATTAATTTTCTACTACAAGTGGTCTCATCATATCATAATCTTCATGTTCTAGTATATGACAATGCCATACATAATCTCCAGTGTGTTCCTTAAAGTGCATAATAATTGAAGTTACTTGACCTGGTTCTGTTCTCACCACATCTTTAGGTCCTGTTTCATAGGCTAGTGGTGGAGTTAAACTATCTATATTAAACTTATAGTTTCCTGATTCATCAAAATCATCATCAGTAAATACTTTTCTACCTAATATCTCAAAGTGTACTAGATGAACATGAATAGGATGCGCAACAGCAAAGTGATTTGCAATGTGCCATATTTCAATAGAATCAAATTTAGGTTTTTCTGTTGCAGGATCATTCCACATTCTATTATTTAATAAATGAACTACTCTTCCATAATGATCGGTCACATCGGATTCATCTAAGTTCATTGTCCTTTCTTTCGTTGCTAATCCAGTATTTATTTTATGAAGAGGCATTAATTCTTTTGGAATGGTACTTGTATCTGGAGAAGATAATTCATCTTCTACTATAAATTTCATAATAAGTTCCATACCAGGACTAGGAGGACCCTGAGCTATATTTTGTAAAAGTATTTCCTTTCCCTTATAGTTAGAGAAATCTATAATTAGATCCATTCTTTCTGCAGGTTGAATAATAAATGAATTTATTTCTACAGGGTGGTGTAATAATCCTAAATCGGTACCAATCTGATGGAATATACCGTCATTATCTAATTTAAGTTCATAACTACGGGTATTAGAAGCATTTAATATTCTAAATCTATACTTACGAGGTTCCACTTTAAGATATGGCCATAACTTTCCATTTACAACCATAGTATTTCCAAAGAAAAAGGATGCAGCTGATGGAACAGGATTATCAACTGGTGGAGTGGCATTATCAGGGTAAAATAAGGAACCATCCTCATTAAATGATTTATCTTGAATCATTATTGGTATTTCATATGGTCCTTCTGGTAGATTAAGTCTTCTTTCCAAAAAGTCTCTTATTAGATAAAATCCAGCCAACCCCGAATATACATTTAATCTTGTTGTTCCTATGGCGTGATCATGATACCACATGGTTGCCCCAGCCTGATGATTGGTATATTCATATACTTCTCTTGAATATTTATGACCAACATATTTATTATCCCTTGTATACCATGCTTCTGGATGTCCGTCGCTATGAGCTTCTACATTAGCACCATGGAGATGAACTACTGTTCTTACATCTGGAGTATCCATTGTTCCATGAAGAGTGTGATCAACAGGGAGAAAATGTTCCATTGGAAGTCTATTTTCCCATTTTACTTTAACATGAACATCTTTTTCAACCTGTAGCGTTGGACCAGGGTAGGTTCCATTATATCCCCATATAGTGGTTAAAGGGAACAACACATGAAATCTGTGTTTTGCTTCCATCATCTTTACATGATAAAATATATCATTCTTTTTTGATGGATCACATTGGTGAGTTGGTTTTAATATCTCTGGTATTGGAAGTGGTTCTATAAATTTCGGAATCGTAGTTGGATCCGTTGGATTTACTTTAACTTCTGATGCTAATAGATTTAATTTATAATTACTATCCATATTTAGGCCTCCATTGATAATAATTTACGTATAATTTCTTTACAAGATATTATATGTAATAATTATCATTTTGCACCTAAATGGGATGAATTATAAGATATTTTGTCATATTTTGAAGGGAGGGAAATCCTAACTGCCGTAGTAACTACTACATGAACCAATTCACACCGAAAATACAATTACTTTATGTTGAAAAAATATGGTTTATCGTAGTTTTCTCTATGATAAAAATTTATTGTCTTTGCTTTCTGTTCGTAGACAATTGACCACTCCGTACTCCAGTTACCATCCTTCCAAATACTCTGGCTAACATCCATCAAAGCTTCTTTTACATCTTCTGTGGTCATAACTCCATTTTTCTCTTCATAAAGGCTTTTCAATTTAGCAAAACGTTGTTTTGAACCTTCACTGCCGTAGCCGTACCAGTCACCTTTAGCTAAGTAGAAATTGGTAACATACTGGGTATCAGTTACTACCATTACATTATCCACATATTCAACGACAATTGCACGTCCTGTCTCATCGGTTATTGCAAAGTGGTGCATGATTGAGGCTGATGAGTGCATATCATATTGTTTAAGAAGTGTAACTGCTTCATCTACTGTTGCTGCATAATCCAATATCATACGTATAGCGGCAGTGGTAGTGATGTCGGGCTTTCCACTATCTTGATGTGTTTCTCCTGAATCTTCTATAACAAGATCAGCAATGCAAAGACCTTTTTCATTCATGCCGTCAAGAGGAACATAGACTGCTGCAAGTGCCATGAAACTATTTGAAAACCCTTCAGGCAAAAACCCCTCACTAAAACCTAGGAAATCAAGGTTGACTGTAGATATTGAAGCATAGGCACCATCTGGCTTTGCCTTAACAATCATACCAATACTTTCTTCCCAATCAAAGTTTCTTCCGAACACATAGCTTCCATCAGGAGTCAGTGCAGCTATCGTGCTACATCCATATGTACTATCTGCTGTCTCGTATTTATAGAAGCCTTTTGATAGAAACTCGGATATGTATCCTGCCATTTCGGTGTCAGACTTTGCACCTCCTTGCTCCAAGAAAGTAGCAAAGCCATAATCCCCCGCATATTCCATGATATAAAGACTGTCATCTAGTTTTTCAATGGTTCGAATAGCATTCAGCTCTGTTTTAAACATGCTATAACCACCTATCAAGGTAACGAGTATAAGTACCAATAATATTAGGGGAATAAGCAAAAATAATTTTCTTTTTCTTTTCATAATAAACTCCTTTAGATTAGTAAATAGGTAATGTAAACCGCTCCATGTCAAGTAGGCAGGAAGAGATTCACATTACCTTCGGTGTTTTTATTTAGGACTCATGTAATATACTATAACAACATTATTGGCTACTTCTTCATATCAATAGAAACATCTCCTACTATCACAGTTTTGACTGAGTGCATATCGATTGGTTCAATAAGCCATGCTATAATATTTCCTTCATCATCTACGGTACAATTTATTTTATCAGATATCGTACCATCTTCATAAACTAGGTTAACATACACTCCATAGTAAGCTCCTGACTGAGTAGACACACTACTAAGTAAAGCATCCATGTTCGTAGGAATTCCTTCGTCTTTTAATACGGTAGTATTAAATATCACAGCATTGCTAGCTAATATAACATTATCAATTTGAAGCTCTTTACCACACATAGATACAGTCTTAGACAGTGTGGTGTTTGCCGCCCTAATAGTTTCATCACCATCCATTAGGGCAATCGTTGATGACCAATTTCCATAGATAATTTCATCCTTAAAAGTCACCCCCTCAACTTGTGACTGATTGTTAATTAAATTATGAATATCAAAAGTTACTAAATCATAGGTTCTATCAGCGGTATTAACATATGATAAATAGCAAAGTAATATTTTATTGTCTTCCGATAATTCAGCGGTAATAAAACATGCCAATTCTTTAACACGATCCGTTTTTAGAACTATATTCTCTAGATTAGGGTTCATGGAATTATAAAATATCTCACCATTATCTTTTGAAAATGCAAGTAATGCAGTTCCTACGACCCCATTATTATATGTTGAACCTACCGTCATAGATATTCCATTATCCGTTACAATATTACCACTTACAACATTTATACTTTTGGTATCGTAGTCAATTTGTAGCTTTTCTGCTAGAAGTTTACGAAAGTCCATTGACATCACATGAGCCAATGCCTTAGGATCTAGTGTTTTCTCTATGGTCTCAAATATTTGTGAATAAACACTTTTTATATTAGTAGAATTCCAGGTATCGTTATATAAACCCAATCCCCAACCTTGATTTATTGATTGCAAAATTCCTGTTACATAAGAACCATTTTCAAAATCTGGAACTTCCTCATAGGAAAGACCCTCGTTAATAAATGGAACATGGCTCTTTTCTGACTGAATAAAGAAAAATGGGATTATAGATTCCTTATAAATACTTGCGTATTTATCCCCAGCTGCTTCTGATAAGTTATCCTTTGTGATGAAAATTGCATCATACTGTTCTTGAAATTTCTCATCTCCTAAATCAGAGAATTGTATAGTTACAAATTTCACTTGTTCTTCACGTATATCAGGTGCTTCTCCAATTATTCCAATTGTTAATGGTTTACCATTATACTGGGCAGTTTCTACAGACACAGGTATTCCATCTAGATAATTATCAATTATATTCATAAGTCTTTTTAATTTCTCTGGACTTTCTGAATATGAATATAAATCTCCAAATAGTTCTTCCAATTCACTTCTTGTATATGACAGTCTATTTTCACCACCATCTTGTGTTCTATGAATTGTGTATTTTTCCATATTTTCAATGGTAGCAAATAGTAGTACCGCATTTTTAAACTCTACATCATTATCAATTGTATCAACTATATTATCTAAATCATACTTATAATAAACATGTAATTCATATGGTTTAGTTGTGGTTTGTAGTTCTATACTCTTATACTTAAGCCCCTCCGGTATTGGTAGTGAACCTATTAGAGCTAGTATTTTACTGTTATCCCCAATATAATTTGTTCTGTTTTTATATAATTCTTCCGCTAATGCATTACGCTGAGTGTATTCTTCCATAATATCTTCACTTGTTTGTTGCTCATCTTTATGTGATTCATCTACATTTACCTGTTTTGAATTCGTAAGTAATGTTACTGCTGTAATCACCACTAGAATAATTGCTACAATACTTACCCAGCTAGAAGGTTTCCTAAAATTCAATACATTCTTAACCCTTGATTTTGTATTACTTTCCCCAAATGCTAATGGGAATAATAGACCACTTTGCTTTATTGACAGTGATAATAAAGACCTTGAATAATCTTGTCGTATATCTTCATTGGTTTGTTCCATAACCATCTCATCACAAGACATCTCCATATCCTTTATAAGCAAATAGTAGCTTAACCAGACAAAGGGATTAAACCAATGTAGTATTGCAGCAAAAAAAGCTATCAGCTTTACCAAATAATCTTTTCTCTTCCAATGCATCTGCTCGTGCTTAATTACATGGTACTTTTCCCTATCCGATAATCCAATAGGCAGATAAATTCGTGGTCTTACGAAACCTATTATAAAGGGACTAACTATTTGATCCGTTTCATAGATTCTTTCAGATGATTTACCAAATTGTACACTAGCGAAAGTTGCGGTTCGCAATTTTACTTTTAGTTTACTTAATTTTATTATGGATACTGATAGAAGGAATACTACAATAGTCAACCAAATGATGGACGCAATCTCTATATAATCAAATCTATGAGTTGCCTTCGTATTTACATTGATACCCTCTTCTAAAAGATAATTATTGTCTAAAAGGAAATTTTCTCCCACCTGTGAATTCTCTGCTCCATTTATATCACCTTCTCCACTTATATCAACTCCATTATTGTGAGAAGCTGTATTATCCTTATTTGCTATATCAAAACCATAATCTATACCATCTTCTTCATTAGGCATTATACTAGCTAATCTTTCATAGGTAATCGGCTCTGAAGCTACTGGTATGAGACTAACTACCGATTCCACCGTAAACGGCCACAGAAAACGTAGAAATACAATCATCCATAGAAGATAAGAATATTTTTTAGGTATCTTTCGAAAGAAAAATCTTAGAAAAAGCACAGCTATAACTACAAAGGTAGCATTTAAACTCATATTTAATATTTTTATAAACACTTGCTCGATTACTGTCATTAAGCACCTCCTAGCGGCTCGCTTTTTCTATCATCTTCTGAATTTCTTCCGCTTCTTGCTTTGTTAATTTCTTATCCTGTAAAAAGGCTGCTAAAAATGCTGGTAAGGAATTTCCAAAATTCTTTTCCAAAAGTGTTTCACTCTCATATTTCTGTACCTGTTCTTTTTTTACAATAGAAGTCACTACCGCATTTTTATTCTGTAATATCCCTTTTTCACATAGTTTTCTTAATACAGTATAAGTCGTTGCCTTTTTCCACCCAAGCTGTTCAAGGGATAATTTCACAAGAGCAGTTGAATTAATCGGTTCATTTTCCCACACAATGTTTGTAAATTTGTACTCTCCATCTGCTAATTTAAACTCCATATATTTACTCCTTAATATATTATTTAATTATATAACTAATTTATAGAAATAAAGTTTATTGCTATAAACCAAGTTTATCACAGTAAACCAAAATGTCAAGATAATAATTACACATATTACCAATTATTATATCTAGATTCAAAATTATATATATTTAGGAAATGTTAATACTTCTCCGCAAAAAAACCTCGTTCAACCATATACTATGGAAGAATCGAGGTTTCAAATGCTATTATTGTGAGATTTTTTCAAAATCTTTCGATAAAAAATAATCTACTACAGATACTGTTTTCTTTAGATATTGATAATCAGAAACTATATATACATCCTACTACATGCATTTTATCCTAGTATTTTAAAATAGCTATCACATAAGGATAAAGAATTATATAACCAACAATTGGAATTAGGATTACCATAATATTACGTATGATTTTTTCTCTGAATCCATTGGTTGGAATATGAAATGGGAGTTTAAATCTTTTATCATATATTGGGGCAAATATAGCAATTCCTTCCTTCGTTAATAAATCTAATACAATATGACTTAACATTCCAATAGAAGTGCCTAGAGAAAATGCATACAGTACCTTTTTTATAACTTCATGTATATCAATTGAATTAATGTAAAAATCTACTCTAAACATAGATGATATATAATTGCCTAAAGTGAAACATCCCCATATAAACCAGAATGATATAATCGCCCATGTAATCAGTGAGTGTGCTAGATATCTATGACCAGTATTTTTATGTACTTTATTAAAAAAGGATCGAAACATTCTCGGGCTAATTATTGAAAATAATTTAATAATTAAACGAAAAAAATAGATTGGCCAAGAGATAAACCAAAGCTTTCTCCCTATAGTGCTTTCTTTCTTATCAATATCTGGTAATAAACTACCAAGTATTGAACCGTTAATTAATACTATAACACATATGCAAGTTATTATAACATTTCTCTGAAGAAACATGTCACTTGCTACAACCCCAACTAGAACTCCTCCTGTTTTATGAGTTTTCCGCATCATATAGAAACTCCTTTCACAGCATGACTTCCCTATAAATATATTATCTTTCCATTCTAAACTTGCAGCCTTAATCTAAACAGATGCAAATTTAAAAACTCCCATACGAACACCTGTACTATTATATACTTAAGCGAGTTTATAATCAACAAGAAAATCAATTTCTAGTATGATACTAAATGGCTCGATATTCTTTCCATTTACCACTCCTAAATCGTATGGTAAACGCAATAGAACGGAATAACCAATCAGTTCCCATAGCTATCCATACCCCGACAACACCCATATTAAAGATGATTCCAAATAAAACAGCTGACCCAAGTCTGAACACAATCATTGAACCAATTCCAACATACATGGTAAATCGAACATCTCCTGCCGCACGCAATCCATTAGAGAGAATAAAGGAAGTGGGATGTAACAATAATGCAAGTACATTATGCATAATAATCAATAGAATACTTAAATGATATGTTTCTTGTGATAAAGTAAAGAAACCTAAAATAGCCTGCAGAAATATAAGTACAACAATATTTAAAATACCTGTTGCAACGTAGGATATAATCATAAGTTTTTTAATATAATACCTAGTCTGTTCATAATCTCTTGCTCCTACACATTGTCCTACTATTGTTACAATAGACATATTTATAGCATTTACAACGATAATAACGATATAGTCTACACTGTTTGCCACACCATTGGCTGCAATCTGTGTAGTTCCAAATAATGACACAATGCTGGTCACTAATACCTTACCTAACATAAATAAGCCATTCTCTATTCCATTTGGAACAGCAATATGTAATATTCTTCTTATCATAGATTTGTTCCACGATAAAATTTCTTTCAAACAGATATGTACTTCATTCTTCATATCAAATGCAAGATACACCATAATAAATGAGGCAACTGCACGTGAAATTAAGGTTGGAATTGCAACACCTATAACTCCTGCATGGAATAGAAAAATGCCTATGCTGTTTCCTACTACATTAATAACATTCATTAAAAGTGAAACATACATTGTTGTCTTTGTCTTTCCCATTGAACGAAATAATGCTGCTGATGTATTATATATACCAAGAAACGGAAATGACAAGGCAGAAACCCAAAAATAAGTAATAGCTGCTTCCATTACATTATTTTCTATAGAGCCAAATAAAAACTTAAGTATCATTCTATGTAATAATAAACATATAACCATTATCACAGTGGAAATAATAACTGTGATTGTCAGTAGTTGACTTGCTGCATAGCTTGCATTTTTCTTATCTTTACTTCCTAGATATTGGGCAATTATTACTGCACCACCAGTAGCAACTGCAGATAAAATTGTAATAATCAAATTATTAACCATATCTACTAATGCAACGCCTGAAATAGCTGCTTCCCCTGCATATGAAATCATCATGGTATCAGCCATTCCCACTAACATAACTAGTATCTGTTCAACAATCAAAGGTAAAATAAGCATTTTTAATGCTTTGTTGGAATATCTCATCTTTATCTTTTCCTCCTGAATTCATAGCTTATACAGCTACACATATATACAGCATATATCTTTGTGTGCACTACAAGTCAAGTACCTTTTTTGAATAGGAAGGCAAGCAACCCATATACTTTTTATATGTTTTAGAAAAATAAGACAAATTATCAAATCCACATAAATATGCTACTTCTTCCACTCTATAATTTCCACTTTGCAACATTTTCTTAGCTTTCTCACAACGTAGGATATTTATATACTTAACCGTAGTTATACCTGTAAACTCTTTGAATAAGTGGCAAAAATAATACTTACTAAGCCCTGCATCTGCGGCAAATTTCTATGTTCCCCATATGGCAGAATATTAATAATCTACATACAAGCAAGGGTTTGTGAAATATAATACATAATATGCCCAATAATAAAGACAAAACTAAGTATCTGTCTCTATTATGGGGCATATCCTTTTTAAACAGTTATATAAGAAACCCAAACAGCCAAAGCTAAAACAATCAACACGGATATTAGCAAATTACTATTTACTAAAAAGCGGAGGACTTACTTATAAAGTTAAATTAGCCCTCATAAAAAAATACTCCAAGACCTGTTCCTATGTTATTACCTTTCATAAGCCAATCTGCATATGCCCTTTGTATGGATGTGTTCCTTGGTAAATCTATGGGTTCCTTTTTCCAATCCTTATAGAATACCCTCCATAAATCTGACTTCTCTTCACTTATTTCAGATGAGATAATATCAAAGTAAGACATGAATTTTAGAATATTCGAACTCTCTGGTAAAAACTCTCTATGTTCTGGATAAAGAAGCCATGAGTCACATACAAACGCTACTGGTCTTTCTTTAAAATAATCTTTAAAATGAAGGGCTGCTTTTTTAAATGACTCTTTACAATCTTCATATAATAAAGGTCCATGTGATGGGATGTGCATATTTATTACCATATCACCTTGTTTTAGACTATGTGTCCCCCTTGTGTATTCTCCTTCATATGGGATTAATTCGTATTGGAGGCGACCCAGTGCAATTAAGTTAAGATTAAAAAAGTCAATCTCCCACCAACCAGCAGACGTTCCCCATACTTCATATAGTTCATTACATTCCATTAATTTTGCTCTTAAATCTGACATGGAATCAATATATATTTCATTTGAAATATTCTTCTCTTCATATAATATTCTTGTATGAATGGATAAAGCAATTAAGTATAGCATATGAACGGAATAGTTATGTACACCTGTTAGCATAGCAATCTCATTTAACTTAGAAAAAATAACCTTATACTCATCTTTACTATTGTTCTTTTTAAAGTATTCTACTAACTCATTAAACGTTTCTAAACAATCTTCCTTCTTACTTAATTCATTATAATTATGTAATAGATCTTGTATTGCCTCTTTTGGAAAACGAATTTCACTGCAAAATGATTCAATATAATTTAGCATGGGATTTGTTTCACTTTCTATTTGTTTTTTTATTTTTAAGTTATATATTCCAAATATTTGTATTAATTTTACCATATTTTAGTATTGCTGTCGAGATACAGTATACTGAGCACCTTTTGTGAACCCATAGACTCCATCATCTGTCAAAGAAGCATTTGATTTCTCTGATAATATGTGTTTATCCATCTAACCATTCCACTGATTCCATATCCAAATGATTGGTGGTTCTTCAAGTAATAAAATATAAGCAGGGCTTGAGTTCGCCCTGCTATAATCATGGTTCATTATTCTAATATTTTAGTTCTTCTTTATTCCTATTTTTTCCATACGATAGTCCAGTTAATCTTATACTAGAATCCTTTAAAGTTTTATATATGGATTTTAACTATTTTAACAACTTCCCTTCTTTATAAGAAATCTTTAAATATTCGGGGCTACTGTAGTAAACGGATGAATTAAAATCAGTTATTTCATCACTTATAAATGATTGAAAAACGTCATAAAAAGCATCCTCTATTAATTTTCCATCCTTTAGCTCACTAATTATCAATCTTTGATAATTCTTTGCAATAGCTGAAACATTTGGTACGGGGTATCTGCTATTGCCAATAGAATCAAAGTTACCATCATTAATTTGTAATTCTTCTATTAGCTCATCTGTAATCTGCTCCATAGATAAGCTATGATTAACTTCGGCTAACTCTAACTGTCTCATTATTTCCTTCTTACCTAATAATTTAACTATATCAGCTCTTCTATTTTTTGTCTTTCTACCAAGATATTCAATAATAGAACAAACAAAAAAAATGTTATTCTTTTCCTTTTCATTCATCTAAAACAACACTCCTTTCCACATCCATATAAAACTTCTTATATGTGGCCTTGAATAAATAATTATCTATATAAAATACCGTATTAATCAAGAATAATCAATACGGTATTTTTCAGTCGCATGGTATTTCTTTGTAGTCTTGCTGTTAGTCTTACTTGAATTTATCTATATTAATTTTGTTACATCCCCAACATGAAGTACAGATAGTTCATGAAGAGCTCTTGTTGCTGCTACATACAATAGCTTAGCGTGCCCATCATCCTCTGGGTAGTTGTTACATGAAGGATTGTAAATTAGAACTGTATCAAACTCCAGACCTTTTGTATACTCTACTGGAAGCACCATAATTCCTTTTTTAAACTCTGCTTTTTCTAGGTCACTTTCCTCTATGGTAATAAGCTTTCCTAGATTGTTTGCTACCTTCTCTGCTTCCTCAGCATTTCTACATACTACTGCAATGGTATCATATCCATCCTGTTGCCACTTCTGTATAATCTGAAATGAACGGTTTAACATATCCCCCTCATCATGACACTCAGTTACAGATACTTCATTTCCATGTCGTATAATTGGCTCAATGGGATAACTAGAAAATGAACCATGTTGTAAAATCTTCTGTGCAAAATCAGATATCTCTATGGTATTTCTATAACTCTTAGATAATATACCGAAGTTGTCAAGACGGTCTGTTAGAATTAAATCCTTTAACTCTTCCCAATCATGGAGCCCATATCCAAAATGAATATTCTGAGATACATCACCCATAATAGTAAAGGAACAACCTGGAATGCAATAATGTAATACCGAATATGCCATCATACCAAAATCCTGTGCTTCATCTACTACGATATGGTGTGCTTCACGAATTGGGTCTGTTTCCTTCACACGTTTATACAAATACGCCAAGGCAGCTAAATCATATACATCAAACTCCTTTTTGGTATTATTCATTTCCTGTATTGCTATATCATCATGCCATAATTCTTTCTGTTTTGTCAGAAACTCACTATATAAATCGTAAATGGAACGTTTCCACTTTTTTTCTCCAAACCGTTTCGTATAGTCTTTCACTAACTGTTTTTTCATCTCTGGAGTATAACTAATCTCTCTACCTGTAATCTCATTCTTCAATTTGTTTAATGCACGTTGGTTTAAGCCATTGATTTTTGACTGTATGGATAATGTTTTACTTTCCTTAATATATCCTTTAATCTGTTCCCCGGAATAAAGGATTTTATCATCCAAATAAATATCATCCTGTGGTATCACTGCTTCTTCTAACTGACTACAAAATTCCTCTAATGCTTGAAACCATTCAAGAGTTCCTTTACGAAAGCTTTGCTTATCACATGGAATTACTCGATATTTTTTCTCATTCCAGTCTTCATAAAGTAAACGGATAAAAAGTTGCTCCATTGTCATTTGCTTTACACCGTGGACATCCAATTCAGGTAATACACCAGTAATATAGTTCAAAAGAATACGATTACTTCCAATGATATAGAAATCTTCTGGTTTAAAATCCTCTACATAGTTATATAGGATATAAGAGATTCGGTGCATTGCTACAGTGGTTTTTCCACTACCTGCAACGCCTTGTACAATCATGTTTCGATAAGGAGATTTTCGTATAATATCATTCTGTTCTTTTTGAATGGTTGCTATGATTTCACCTAGAACAGCTTCTTTGTTCTTAGCCAGATATTTAGTCAGCAGCTCATCATTGGTCACTACTTCAGAGTCAAAATAGTCTATTAGCTTCTCTCCATCAATTTCATAGGTCCGTTTCCTTTTCAACTCAACCGTAATCTTAACTTTATCTGGTGCAATATAGGAGCATTCACCGAGTCCATTTTCATAATAAACATTTGCTAATGGAGCTCGCCAATCGACAACCATGATTGTGGTGGTGTCCTTCATAACTCCTCCCTTACCTATATAGAACGTTTCATCACTACGACCTTGGTCCTTAATATCAATTCGTCCAAAATAGGGTTTTTTCAAAGCTCGTTGATTCTTATGAAGTGCTGTTTTCATATTTTCATTCATTGTAATTGTGTTTGACAATTCTGTAAATATTTCTGGATCATCGTGTCGATATCGATCGTACATATCCTGAATGTCTGCATTCATAATTTCAATATCTTTCATATACGCGTCAATATTCTTCTTAATAATACTAATACAATTTTTTAAATATTGTTCTTCTAATAGACGCTCTGTCTGGTTTGTCATATTGGTAACCTCCTTTTTGCGACACATTAACTTCGCTATCGTGCAAAATGCTTCTATGATCTTGCATACAGTCGGTTTTAATTGCCGTTATCCACTGTTTATCAGCTGCAAAGTCTATTATAAAGAATAAAAAAAATAATACTAGACTTTTATTTTTAGATATGTTATTATTGATACTGAAGTATGGTTAAATTTAAGAATTTACACATCATGTGCTATCTGCTTATGGCAGGCAGCTTTTTTT
>JAEWHU010000041.1 GCA_023387635.1 Bacillota bacterium | reverse complement strand
TTATCAAACATGCCACGAACTATGAATAATTCAATAACTCCATACTTCTCTAATGTAGATAATCCTTCTAAATCAATTAAATCTAAGTAATAATCTAGAGATTCACCATCGAAGTTATCATAATAATAATTTACTAAGAAAATATTATTACGCCTTTGTTGTTCTTCACTAAGAGTTGATAGCTTAGATAGCCCATTCCTAACACTAATGATATCTATTTCATGGTTATGATAATCCCTAACTTTCTCAAATAAATTTACAAGAAGCATAGGTGATAAATTACCACTTTTATAATAATAATGTATATACTCTTCCCAAGGCATTAATTTGTTCAATGTATATTCAGCACTAGAAACATAACGATTATCGTTATGATCTACAAGAAAGATTTCTCCACTCTTAGCATAAATATTAATTTGGGCCGTTCCATTCACAAATGGAGAATAATTTGGTTCTTTCACTTCATCAAAAACGACATAAACGCCTTTCATATCTGGATTGTTACATTCTATTTGATAACGAAACATTACATTGGGGAGGGCTAATTTAATCTCTTCTGTTAATTCATAATTCCTTAAATATTCTTGATATATTATGGATAAATGATAACTAATATTTTGGGCCATCATCTGCCTTTTTGCAAAAGATGCAATTTGGCTAGAATATGTTTTATATATGGTTGGTATGCTTTCTTTGTTTTTAATTATGTAAGCATATAAAAAAGCTTTCTTACGTTCATTAAGATTACTATTATATATAAAATATAGTAATACAGGTTGAGGAAGTGTAAGTTCTCCCTCAATAATCTCTTTATTATCATCAAATGAATACATAAAATATTCATATAATTCAGTAATTCTAAGCCTAGCTTTTACACCCAAATCATACCAATAAAAATATTTATTACTTCTTTGATGACCTTTTATTAATAAACTACATATTGTAAATAAGGTATCATCTTCTCTAAATTTTTCGTACACTATTTCTAAGCCTTTCATCACTAGTGGATTAAAAGCTTTTAACTTACTAGCTAAATAGGCAAACTGATTAGATACTTCTTTTGATATATAATTCTCTTTTATACTCCAAAGTAAAACGCTAAGTTCAAATTTACCAAGCTCAAGAAGCTGGAATGGCTCTAAATTATAAATAGTTGCTGCCTCAAAATATAAAAATGGACTACGACATCCCATCTCATATTGTTTCTTTATATCTGATAACTTTAAATTTTTACTTCTCTCATATTTTTTATCAACATATAACAATAACCAAAGTAACTGCCAGTTATAATATCCTCTCTCATAGAAACCACGTATAATATCGCATGCTTTTTGAATACTTTCATCATCTTTGTTAATTAATGCAACTAAATATTCATAACCACAATAGGCAATGATTGATTCTTTAATACCATCATTGATACCATTGTTGATATCTTCATTCTTTAAGTCATTAATCTTCTCACCTATTTTTTTTAACTCTAGTTTTGCTTCTTCTTCCTTCGATGAAACAATAAGAAAATGGATTTTAATCAATTGATATAAAGATTTATACTCTTTATTTTCTTCTACTATATGAGGTAGCAAAGATAATCCCTCGTCTACATATTCACTTAATGTTATCTTATCTTTTCTAAAATTAATATAATTTTTAGTAAATCTAATAATATATGGTCGCTCTTTTCTATTATGGTAGTTGCCTTTATCTCTTGATTTATTATATCTGCATATTACTTCTATCAAGATAGTTTGATTACTACCCTTTATGGTTATTGTCCCAAAATTATTTCCCTTTCTCATATACTCAGGTTGTAGAATGTACTCAAGAGAATAGGTATTATTAATAAAATTATCCGTCCATATGATTTTATGTTCTAGTTTAATAAAAGGAGCATCTGTAGTAATCTTGTACTCACCATACCCCCAATTATCCTTCGTTAATACTATTTTATCTTTAAAACTATCGTCCGCTAAATCGTAAGAAACATTTGATTTATCCGCAGTAATAGTTACTGGCAATTTCTTATGTACTGCAATTAAGAATTCTTCCATACCCCTACTTGGTATCTTACTTTTTGCTAATTCTCTATATATAATCTTATATTTACTTTCGTATTGAAGTATAATTCTTTCAAATTCAGGCGATTTAAATAATCTTAAAGCTTGTAAGGGATCTACCTTTGCCAAGTTAGTGAAATTAAGCAAATCTTTTATTTTTCCAATACTAGTTTCAAAATATGGAGCCTCAATATTTATATTAAATGGTACCTGAATTTCTCCACAGTCACTAACAACTGTAATAAATCCTTTTATCACTTCACCAGCATTTAAATTCGTAGCGTTTAGTTCATATGTTATGATATTTTCACATTCTGTAAATTTCTCTGTATGTAGAATTAGTAATTTGCTGGAGGAATATAAAAGCCCCTTCATCTTACTTTGCTTGGTGTTTTTTATCACGAAACTACCAGTATATGATGTACCTGCAATCACACCCTTTACTATTTCGTCTTCTAAGAGTAAAATACTTGGAGTATCATATACAAATATTCCTTTTGCC
>JAEWHU010000047.1 GCA_023387635.1 Bacillota bacterium | reverse complement strand
ACTATTTCTATTATGTTATCTCCTTCACGTATAATAGGGGCACGAACTCCTCTAGATACAGTTCCAATTAATCTTTCCATCCTATGTTCTCCTTTATAAAAATGCAAGCATTTATAATACAAACATTAATATTATAACATCGGTATAGCGATTAGTAAAGCTACTACTTATTATGACTACTATAACCTGGGCTTATGCTTATCTTAATTAAAATACTTTTATTATACAACAATCCCTTTATGGCCTTACATTAATCTGAATACTTGTAGGAGTTCCTTTATAGGTATTCTCAACGGTTAATATTGCAGTTCCCTCACTTCCCCCTATTAATGTTACTTGATACCCGTATTCATCACGAAGATATGCGATCTCGTAATCCGATATACTCCAAAATAATTCACCAATTTCTAGATTTACGTTTACAGCAAACGTTACTGCTTCATCTACTGCAATATCAGTATTTCCTATAATCTCCATCGGTTTCACTGTAATTGTTATTTGCCCATGGGCTGTTTCAGTATCCACAAATAATTCAAAAGTTACAGTTTCTAATGACAATAGTTCAAGTTCAAGTGCGTTTTCATCCAAAAGTTCTACTATAAATGTATATTATTAAAATAGACTCAATTGCTATATTTTACTATTTATTTCAACTTTTGTCCATCCAGTATATAACTTATCAGAAGCAAGCCAATCATTTGTTCAAAAACCTTATAATAACCATCTCATTAAACAAAGAAACCTCTAAATGAATACTATTACAACATTCATTTAGAGGTTTTCATATACTATGTTTTTACAAATCACCATCTTACTTTTCTACGGATGATGTTATTACTTTTATTCCACTGTTTTTCTTATTACAGAATCTATAACGCCAGTTCCAAGGCATACATCACCATCATAAAATACCACAAACTGGCCAGGTGTAATAGCACGCTGAGGTTCATCAAAGACAACTTCACAGGAGTTATCCAAAAGTTTATGAACCGTTACACCTTGGTCTGGTTGACGATAACGAAACTTAGCCATACATTTAAAATCACCTTGTGGTTTGATTTCACTTATCCAATGTAGGTTAGTAGCAGTAAGTCCCACAGAATAAAGTAACGGATGGTTGTCTCCTTGAACTACATGTAGAACGTTGTTTTTTAGATCCTTATCCACTACAAACCAAGATTCTCCAGTGCCCTGGCCACCTATTCCCAGTCCTTTACGCTGTCCAATGGTGTAATACATCAGTCCTTCATGCTTACCGACAACCTCACCTGTTAATGTCTTTATATCACCGGGCCTAGCTGGAAGATAAGTCTTTAAAAAATCTTTAAAATCTCTTTCACCTATAAAGCAAATTCCAGTGCTCTCCTTTTTATAAGCCGTCTCAAATCCAGCCTTCATAGCAATTTCCTTTACCTCCCCCTTGTTCATATTCCCAAGAGGAAATAAAGCCTTTGCAAGTTGCTCTTGTCCAAGCATACACAGAAAATAGGTTTGATCCTTTTTCGAATCCACTCCCTTAAGTAGATGGTACTGTCCATCCTTATAATCAACTCTGGCATAATGACCTGTAGCAATATAATCTGCACCCAGCTTCATTGCATAGTCTAAAAATGCTTTGAATTTAATCTCTTTATTACATAAAATGTCCGGATTTGGTGTTCTTCCTTTTTTTAATTCGTCAATAAAATAAGAAAATACATTATCCCAATATTTTTTCACAAAATTTACTGTATAAAATGGAATATCAAGTGCTTCACATACTTTTCTTGCATCCTCAGAATCCTTGGTTGCTGTACATTCCCCGAATTCGTCCTTTTCATCCCAGTTCTTCATAAATATTCCGATTAACTTATACCCTTGTTCTTTTAATAATAAGGCTGCTACAGAGGAATCCACCCCTCCTGACATCCCTATCACCACAGTAGTATCTTTAGGCTCCTTATGCATATAATTCTTACTCCTTATTATAATGGATAATGTAATCCATATTTATATTTATTATTGGCTCTCCAAGACAAATTCATTCTTATAGTGCCACTACTCATGCTTAATTCTCTTCACAAATCATCTTCACATGGTTAGTTCCAATCCCACGATTACTAATCATTTGCCTATGAGTCACTTCCTAGCTTTTATATATTATAAAATGCAAGGAGGACTATAAAGAGAATATCACAAAAATAAAAAAAGTGAAACCACTAACTTATCATGTACTTGCACATGCCATTTCTATAGGATATGATAATAGATGACACAATAAAATATGTGGCTAAGCACAAAGTCGCCAGACTTTGAGAAAGGCATGGTTATTAAATTGAGTAAAATTAAATACGCAATTATTGGCAACGGATACCGTGCCATGGCATTTTTAAGAGTTGGCCTAGCTTTACCTGAACAATTTGAGATTACATCTGTTCTCTTTCGTAACCCTGAAAAAGCATCGGAATTTTCCAAAATTTATAATATACCTACTTCTTTAACAATTAAAGAATGTTTACGGGCAAAACCTGATTTCGTAGTAATTGCCATAGGTAGGGATGCAAATCCAGATATGATAACAAAACTAATTCCCTATGACATTCCCATGCTTGTGGAAACCCCACCAGCTGTAGACTATGATTCACTTATAACATTATGGGAGAATGCGAAATTCAATAATTCTAAAATTCAGGTAGCAGAGCAATATTTTCTTCATCCATTGTATCAAGCTAGACTTAGGGTTCTTGAGAAGAATATTCTAGGAGAACTAAGTAATTTGAATATTTCCTGGGCTCATGATTATCATGGTGTAAGCCTAATCCGTAAATTACTAGATGTGGGTTTTGAAACAGCACAAATTTATGGAAAGAACTATCAATTTCCTGTAACAGTAACGGATTCTAGAAATGGAATTCGAACAGATGGTGATAATATTACAGTTAATCGTGCCAGGTGCACTTTTGAATTTGAAAGTGGTAAGGTAGCTTTCTATGATTTTGCTTCTGATGTCCAATATCGCTCTAAAATTCGTACCAGGCATTTAAATATTCAAGGGGTAAGAGGTGAAATAGATGACCTCACGGTTCGTTCACTCACCAGTGATAATCAACCATTGGTGCAAACTTTCGAAATTACAGAGGATATTAACACCATGTCTACTTATTCTATTAACCTAGGCAATGAATGCCTGTACACCAATCCTTTCGTCCATGCCAGATTTACGGATGATGAGATTGCTATAGCAAATTGTTTATTAGGTATGCATGAATACATATTAACAGGTAAAGATTTTTACTCTTTTGCAGAGGGATGTCAAGACACTTACTTCTATATCCTTATGCAAGAAGCATTAAAGCAACCTAATATTCCAATTCAGACTAAAGTACAACCATGGAATCAAATTTAATTGATTCTATATTATAAAAATCCCCTATCTCCCTGTTAAAGGAGATAGAGGATTTCTTGCTCATAAATGTACATTTTCTAATCTATAACCCAACATATGATATAAGCCCACATTGCGCCTTACTGTAATCTAATAAGAGCAGCCTAAAAAGCAATATCCTATTACTAATAAAACACATTATCTATATCTAAGCTAGATATAAATTTTGCTTCCTTCTTTATAAACAACGGTATAATATCTAGTGGAGCATCATAATCAATCCACTGTCCGCCATTATATGAATTGCAAGAATTTCCATCCTTCCATTCTAGACCTTCTGGTAAGTAAACCTTTCTTGCTCTCATCTTGTCATATAATATGGGTGCTACAAGAATATCTGGTCCAAACATATACTGTTCTGTACTTTCCCAGCAAGTCTTATCTTCTGGAAAATCATAGAACAACGGTCTTATTACTGGTGTACCTTTTTGGTGTGCCTCTCTCATAATTTCAGTAATATAAGGTTTTAAGCTTTCACGAATTAGCATATATTTTTTAAAAATCTCGTATGCTTCTTCTCCATAGCTCCATACCTCATTATCTGCACCACTACCACACATACCGCCACCACTAGTTCCAAGAGGTTCAGAATGAGGTTCCCTATCACCATGTAGCCTGAATACAGGGCAGAAGGCACCATATTGAAACCATCGAATAATACATTCTCTAAATGCTTCATCATTAGGATTTCCTCCATGAAATCCACCAATATCAGTTGTCCACCATGGTAACCCTGCAAGTCCCATATTAAGTCCTGCTGCAAATTGATTTCTAAGTGACCCAAAACTTGAATCAATATCTCCAGACCATACAAGTGCACCATATCTCTGGCTTCCTGACCAGGCACATCTTATAAGATTAATAATATTTTCCTGACCTTCTTCCTTCATACCATCAAAGAAGGTTTTAGCATACATAACCGGATATATGTTGCCTATTTGCTGATTAGATCCCATATAATATCGATAATTATCAAAATCATAAACGGTATACTCAGGTTCTGCTTCATCCAACCAAAATATTTTGATACCTTTATCATAATAGTTTTTCTTTGCTGTATTCCATACAAAATTACGTGCATTAGGATTTGTAGCATCATAGAATAGGGTATCACCCAAAAATTCCATTGTGGTTCTAACTCCCCTGTCAGTTCTAACTAAATATCCTTTTTCAAACATTTTCTTATAGTTTTCACTTGTTTTATCCACTGTTGGCCAAATGGATACCATTAATTCTATACCCATTTCCTTAAGTTCTTTTACCATTGCATCTGGGTCAGGCCAATAGTCTGAATCAAATCTCCAATCCCCCTGATTTGGCCAATGGAAGAAATCTATTACAATAACTGATATAGGAAGTCCCCTCTTTTTATACTCTCTGGCAACCTTAAGTAATTCCTCCTGTGTTTGATATCTTAATTTGCACTGCCAGAATCCCATTGCATATTCTGGCATCATAGGTACGGTTCCTGTAGCCTTTGCATATCCTTCCAGAATTTCTGCTGGAGTGTCTCCCGCTGTTATCCAATAATCTAACTGCTTTGTAGAATAAGCTATCCATTCTGTAATATTACTTGAAAAATTAACTTTACCAATTCCAGGATTGTGCCAAAGTAGACCATACCCTAGACTGGATAATACAAAAGGAACAGTAGCCTGTGAATTTCTATGAGCAAGTTCTAGTGTACAGTTTTTTACATTCAGATTAGGCTGTTGATATTGTCCCATACCAAAAAGCTTTTCATTAGGATCTGATTCAAAACGCATGGTTAATTGATAATCATCACCTCCAAGAATAGGCCTGTATTCACGGGCGTCTATATTTAATGCACTACAAAAGTTTTTAATATTGCTTCTATTTCTAACATACTCCTCTAAAAGAATTTCACCTCTTTGATTAAAAAATATAATCTTACCACCAGCATCAATTTCTGCACGAATTTTTCCGTTTTCAATTACTGCCTCGTCGCCATGAATAGTAATTTTTGCATTACTGCTCTCCTGTGGAAGTAGAGCCCAATCTGGGTTTTCTAAAATTTCACTACGCTTAGTACCACGAATACGTAGACTATTCTCCCCCCAAGGCTCAATATATATCTTTTCACAATCATATTGCCGGACTAATATATTTCCCTCAATGGTAAACAAACTATCTTCAAAAGATTTTATACCTTCAGAACTCATATTGCTACACTCCTTCTATTATAATTTTATTCAGTAATCAATACTTTAACAAAACTTTGAAATATTAATTGGTGTTGCAGCTCTTTCATTCCATATCGAACTGTCGCCATATTCATTTACGGCAACTACTGCAAAGTAATACTTTGTACCATTCGTTAATGATGTAACTTCATATGTACTTTCCTTTATACCACTTATGGATGAAGTATAAATTCCAGGAGCCGTACCATAATTAATTTTATAAGATGTTGCACCCTTTGATGGATGAAACCATAGTTTAACACTTTCATTCATGCTATGTTCTGCATAAAGAAGTGGTGAGCAAGGTACTGCTTCCGTGGTAAAAGAACGTATCCCACAAAGGGCTGGCTTAGAGTATTTTAAATCCTTTGTATAAGATGTTACTCTCCAGTAATAAGTTGTATTTGGTTCTAGAATATTCGGTTCTATGGTGTATTTGTTATGTATCATCCTGTCTCTTACTATGATGGATTCCGACATATCTGCATGAGTTGATACCTCCATCTTATAGAAAAATGCATTCTTTGAGACTTCCCAGGACAATATTGCTCTTGCAGAAACATCCTTTGCACCATTTCTTGGAGCTATAATACTAAAATCTTTGGGTGCATCACCTTCTGCCTTTGTAGTGAAGTAATGAAGTGGTCCATTCATTGGTCTTTCGCCCTCTAAGTTCACTGCATATACCATCCAATAATATGTAGTATCATATTCTAATGGCACTTTTGGCTCATAATAACCTTGAGACTTTGGTCCATACATACCTGTATCTCTCACTGTAGTTATATCTGATTCATTAATCACAGGATTTGTCATATCCTCATTTTTTGAAACCAACAACTTATAAGAAGTTGCATTGTATGCTGTTGACCACTTAAATTCAGGTGTAACAGGTTCATTGGGTGCATTTACTGATGGTAAATATGGGCCAAACTGTCCTGGTACATTAGCATTGTCTTTCACTATAAAAGAATATACGGTGTTGTTGGTAGCTGATGTACTTCCATACTCATTCTCAGCAGTTACAGACCAGTAATAACTTTGTTCCGTTAATAATTCAGATGATGTGTAACTTGTTCCAATTATACCGCTTTTGTTAATAATGGGGTCAGACATGTCTTTATGTATGGATATCTTTATATTGTAACTTGTTGCATCCTGTGAAGTAGACCATGTAAATATTGGCATTGCAGTCGCCACTTCACCATCATCTGGTGCAATAGGGTAAAAGAAACTAGGTGCAGACTTAACTTTTCTTACTACAACCATCCAAGTTTCATTTGCCCCAACATTTTGTACGGTTATATTAAGATTTTCCGTGGATTCAGAAGTAACGCTGTACTGATATTTAAGTCCATCATTTTCCGAAGGGATAATCTTATACAAATCAATCTTAATATCATCACCTCTATAAGGTTGATTACTTAACTTTATGTTCACTAAACCTTCATTATCATTCTTTGCAAATATAACTTTGGTCTCATTAATATCAGTACAGGCTACAGCAGTAAAGTCTTCAGTTAAATCTGTTGATAAGTCTACATATTGACCAGACATTTGACCAAACATATAATGTACCCACCAGATAGGTCTTCTTGCTGCAGGATTTTGCTCTATTACATTAGTAGTTAGTAAATCGCTCATTCCATTGGCATTTCGGGCTTCTAGACACCCCTTTATATTTTGAGTTACTCCAGTCCTTATAACATTAGCCATACTTCTCGTCCAGTCAGTAGGATCCTTTGAACCTGCGTTATTTTCTTCCCATATTATGTATTTTCCATTCGTTTCTGGATATTGTACTTGATAATTCGCAATAATATTTTTCCAATTCTCTAACTGACTTAAGGTAACATATCTATCATTTACCCAGTATTCATGCCAGCAAGGACCTTCCACTGTAATATTATTTTCACTCGCAAATGGAATATAATAATCAGGAATTCCAGCAAACCCTACTGCACCAGGACCAACAGCTGGTATGAAATCAGGATATACCTCTCTTACTGCTTCCCAATTACCTTTAAAGGTCTTTTCTGTTCCTGTCCAATATTCATTGGTCAAGTCAGCAAAGTCAGGCTTTTCTCCATTATCCTTAAAATACTGTAGTACATCCTTAACATATTGCTTAAAACGTGCCTGTTGTATCTCATTCTTTGTTTCTTTATTCTCAAATGTCTCTAAAGGTGATCCGTTTGAAGAAGCCCAGGAAGGATTCATTCCTAGTAACATGTACCACTTGTATCCCACAGACCTTGCCCTTTTACATGCCTCTAAACATCTCTGTAGGATGCTTCCCTCATAAGCATAATAAGAACCATCTAAATCACCTATCCCTTGAAAATTCTGCGCAGGGATGGTCTCCCGATTAAGAAGAGGTCCAAGCAATGTCATTCTACTATCTGGTACATCATAATTTGGTGTAAGTATATATCCAAAAGTACTTGGATCTACTGGACGTTTTACAATATTACAATCAACAGTAATTGTTGGATTAGCTAATACTGTTACTATTGTCTCTGTTGTAAAACCTATACTCTTTGCTGTAATTGTTGCAACGCCTTCCTTAACACCAGTTATAATACCTGTAATTTCATCAATGGTTGCAACTGATGAATCGGATGAACTGTATGTAACCACAGAGGTACATTGATTTCTTATACCGTTGGTATCTACTTCCCATAGCGCAGTTTTAACAGTGTATGTCTCGCTAACATTATAATTATATGAATTAAAGACCAATCCATCTATGGTTGGATTTTCACAATAGGTCCATAGGGACAACTTATCAAGATTTATGCAATCGGAATTATCATTGTCTGTAATACACTTATATGCAATCGTATTTATACCAGCCTTTAAACTCACCTTTAGAATGTTTTCTGACCATACATCCCATGTAGCACTAATACTCTTTAATGGAATATGAATTGCATCTTCACCATTGATTGATAATCCTACCGTTCTATCTGTACTCCAATTACCTGCTGCCCCAGCTGCGTATCTCAAAGATATAAAATATTCTCCATCTGCAGGTACCTTTACTATGAATGTAGTACAAGCTGTGCTACTATCATAATATCCACCTACATAACCTTTTCCTGTATAACCTTTATTACTTGTTTCTATTACCGCTCCTCCGGATAGTTTCCCATCTACAGCATAATAGATATCAGCTTTTGGATGGGGAATACTTGGCATATTCTCTAATATCATGTTCCAATTCCTCCTTCTATTTTGAATAAATTCTTTAAGCTTCTCTTTTTTTTAAGCATTAACTGGTCATTAAATAATTAATTATTTATTTATTTATTTATAATTGAACTTGTACCTTCATAGTTACTTGAGCAAGTTCTTTCTTTAAATCTCGTTCGACAGACATATCAAATACAGGCAAACCACTTTTATTATAATGCACTCGATGAATAGCAGTGCATCTTGGTGTTCCTCTCATAGCTTCCTGCGCATGATAAGCAATCATATGGTTTCCATATGTATCTTTGAAGAAAGTATTATGACCTGGTCCATACACATTCTTAATAGAATAGTAGGATAAAACAGGTGCATTGTTTTTGATCCAATTACTAGGTTCTAATAAATCCTCACCTTTCTTAATTGTTAATAGACCAAGAGTATATGAATATCCACCTGCAGCACCTCCTGAATAAGTGATATAGATGTATTCATCTGTTATTAAGGCATAGGGACCTTCATTATTTATGGAACTTTCATTATTCTCCCAACCATACAATGGTCGTGTCAGCAATACAGGTTCACTTGTAAGTTGCCAAGGTTTCGTTAAATCAATAGTAGCAATATAGATCATAGAACCTGAATCTTCAGGATTCCATATGCGATATGACCACATTAAATACGATACACCACATACTTGAAAATAAGTCATATCTAGGGTAATACCACTGGTTGTCAAATATGTTCCATCTGTATTCATAACACGGATCGGTTCTTCCCAGCTATGAGAATCGATAATATTTCCATTCTTTTTTAACTTCATCATATGGGATTGAGGCCCCCAGTCCTTTCCACTAAATGCAAATAATATATACAATTCATTTCCTATTACATGGAACTCTGGTGCCCAGAAAGTCTGAACCAATCCTTTTGATTCATTTACTTCTAAGATTAAATATTCCTTTACCCCTTCTTCAAACAATCCTAATACTGTATTTGCTTCTCTAACATATAAGCCAATATCATTGGTATTATCATTGGTTGCAATAAAATAATATTTTCCCTTCCAATGAAAAATATCTGGGTCCGCATAACCAACAGCTAATGGGAATGGATATATATCCTGTGTAACATTGCCGGAAATCTCATATACTCCTGGTAAGGAAAAATCAATATTATCTGTATTCCATATGACCTGCTTACTTACTGTTGAACCATCAGTATAAACTGCAGTTGCTGTCACATTATTTACTTCATCTATAGTAGAAGCTTTTATTAAATCCGGAATTTTTATCTCTGTATTCTCGAGAGGTAACCATTTTAAAAGGAGGTCTGTTGCAAAGCTTTCATCTACATGTATCACATTTCCTATATTGGCACCTTCTGGCCCAATTAGTTCAGTTGAATGTGAGATGAAATTTCCTACTTCTGGATATGAAATGCTTTCTACATCGTTTAAATCAGATAATATATTCTTGTAACAATCTCCATTTGCATCTTTCCAATGAATTATATAAGCTCTTGTAATTAAATCATACTCACAGATAACTTCTTGAACATAAGTATCTTTTTTCAAATCAACTAGCCCAATCTCCTGGAAATGAAAAAGATCTTCAGAAGTCCATAGCATAACTTTTCCTTTACTTTCCTTATCCACACTGCCATCCGCATTGACTCTGACAGCAACTAAACCAAAACTCCCATCCGCTGTATAAAACAAATATGGTTTATTCAATCCTTTTTCATTTAGTGTGTTATTGCAACCAATAGTTGCTGATGTAAACAAAATCCCATAGTTTTGGTTTAATGCTTGATAGAATGTTCCATCAGTGCTATATGCTAGATGTGCACTATATGCTAGATGGGATGAATACATATCTTGAATTGGTGTTCTGGTATAGATAAGAATGCTTCCCGTTACTAATTTATCATTTAACATTCATTTCCCCTCCATAAATATTAATGATTGATTTTAAGTATTTATAATAATATAATTATATTGCTAAACTAAATATATATCTTATGTAATCATGCTTAAAAATTACACTATTATACGATTGGAGTTCAAATATGAATACTTATGAATTAAAGGAAAAAGTTCATCATGGTACAAAAGAATTTCCTATTGAAGTTTATTATGCTACTGGCCTAATGGCATCTTATCATTGGCATAATGAATGTGAATTCATCTACATAAAATCCGGTAGTGCTTGTATA
>JAEWHU010000283.1 GCA_023387635.1 Bacillota bacterium | reverse complement strand
CTATATTATATTCTCATATTCTTCCTATTACAAGAAGTTATTACTAATATTTCTTCTTTTTTACAATAATCCTAACACATCAGGTAGGAATAATGAAATTTGTGGAACAAAGGTAATTAGTAATAATATTACGATTAATGCGAGCAGATAAGGAATTAACATCTTCGCTACACGCTCAATACTAATTTTTGAAATACCACAACCTACGAATAACACAGACCCTACTGGAGGTGTCATTAAACCGATACATAAGTTAAAGATTAATACTACACCAAATTGTACAGCACTCATACCAAATTGTTGTGCGATTGGTAGGAAGATTGGTGTAAAGATAAGGATAGCTGGAGTGATATCCATGAATGTTCCAATGATTAATAAGATCATATTCATTAAAAGAAAGATAACTATCTTATTGTCAGAAATAGCAAGGATACCCTCACTAATTGCTTGAGGAATACCAGTGTAAGCCATTACCCATGACATTGCTGAGGAAGCAGCAATAAGGAATAAAATAATACCACTAGTAGCAGCGCTCTTAAGTAAAATCTTATTGAAAGATTTAAACGTTAAATTTTTATATAAGAGTGATAAGATGACACAGTATAGTACAGCAACACCAGCACCTTCCGTCGCAGTAAAGATACCGCCTACAATACCACCAATAACGATGATAATAAGGATTAAGCTTGGAACTGCATCTAGAGTAATTCTAGCAGCATCACGCATAGATACTTTTCCACTTGTTGAATAGTTATGTTTTTTTGCATAAAGGAATGCAATAATCATAGTTGCAAGTCCCATAAGGATACCTGGAATATATCCAGCCATGAATAGTGTTGAGATGGAAACCCCACCTGCTACAGTTGAATACACGATAAATGCACTTGTTGGTGGAATCAGTAGTCCAGATGGTGCAGAAGCTATATTAACACATGCACTAAATGCTGGATCATATCCTTCTTCTTCTTGGATTGGTGCTAATGTACCACCGATAGCAGCTGCAGAAGCAACGGCAGAACCAGAAAGAGCACCAAATAACATATTACCTAATACATTCGTATGTGCAAGTGAACCAGGAAGTCTACCTGCAAGGAGTTGTGCAAAATTAATTAATCTTCTTGCTATACCACCATTGTTCATAATGTTACCAGCAAGGATGAAAAGTGGAACTGCAAGTAAAGAGAAACTTTCGATACCGCTTGTCATTTTTTGCATTGTGATAAAAGTAACTTGCTCCCAAGGTAACACCGTTAAAGCGGTAGCAATAGAGGAGATTAGTATTCCCACAGAGATTGGCACACCAACGAATAATAATATTGCGAAGATGGTAAACAGTATAACAGTTGATTCTACAATTCCCATATTATATATCCTCCTCTAATTCAATATAAGTTTCGTTAATATCTTCCCAAATGTTGATGATTTGACCAATGATGATAAACACACCAGAGATTGGCCCAATTAAATATACTAGTCCCCGTGGAACATTAAGTAACGCTGATAAAGCGCCCATTGTACTAATGGATAGTGTCCAACCACCAATTACCATGATTAATAAGGCGAATAATAAGATAATAATGTTTATAGTAACCGATAACCATTTTTGCTTTTCTTTGCTTAATTTCTCTTTAAAAAAGATCAATGCCATATGTTGTCTTGTATTAAAAGCATAAGCAGCACCAATAAATCCTGTCCAAACTAAAAGATATCTAACAATTTCTTCTGTAAAATCACTAGGGCTATTTAGTACATATCGAGTAAATACTTGATAAAGGACTAAACATGTCATGGTAATTAAGAAGAGTGCAGAAATACGTGAAAGGATAAAATTCATAGATTTTTTTAATTTAATGATGTATTCTTTCATTTCTTTGTCTCCTATTCTTATTCTACTGTAGCTATATCATCTAATAATGTATCAACCCCAGGGTATTTTTTTCTATAGGAATCTATCATTGGTTTTGAAGCTTCACGAAATGCTTCTTTATCTACATCATAGACAAACTGAACACCCATAGTTTTCGCCTCTTCAATGGCATCTTCAATGGCAGTATCCCATAGTTCCTTGTGTTTTTCTGTAGATGCAATAGCAGCTTCAATGAAGATTTGTTGATCTTCTTCGGTTAACATATTCCAAGCTTTACTACTCATTACTACCATATCAGGAATCATTGTATGTTGGTCAAAAGAATATACTTTACATACTTCTCCATGTTTTCCTGTTGTAAGAGCTGTTTCATTGTTTTCTGTACCATCAATAATTCCTGTTTGAAGGGCAGTATATACCTCATTATAAGACATAGCTACTGGAGTTCCGCCAAGTTGTTTTAACATATCTGTTTGAGATTTCATGTCTTGTACACGGATTTTTAATCCTTTTAAGTCTTCTGGTTTACGTATTGGAGTGTCTGCTGTATAGAAAGAACGGGAACCAGAAGTATAATAGGTTAAACCAATAAAACGATCATTTTCTGTGGACATGAAGAAGTCTCTCATTTTATCCGAGTCCATAACACGGTAGTAATGTTTGGTGTCGTCAAAAATATATGGTAGACCGAAAGTGTGGTATCCTTCATTATATGTTGCAAGTGTTGGAGCAGATACTTTTGTTATTGGGATAATACCTGCCATTAATTGTTCTAGTACCTCATTTTCAGAACCAAGCTGTGCATTTGGATAAATGTCGATGCGGATACGACCATCCGTATCGTTATAAACTTTATCTGCAAACTCAGTTAAGGCAATATGAACCGTGTGTTGTTCGTTCATATTGTGTGGAAGTTTAAATACAAGAGGGTTTTCTTTTGTAGCCTTGGCACTGTTATCCACAGTGTTTGATTGGGAGCATCCTGTTGTCATAAGAACTAAAAACATACATAATACAGTTAATATTCGCTTCATTGTTATCCTCCTATTGCTAAATTTACATACCAATTAAATCGAATTGTTCAAAGGAAACCACAACTTCAACATCTCCCTTGATTTCTGGGTATTTTATTTGCACCGATTTTAAGGAATGGTTGTATAACCAACCTTCATTCGCTTTTTCAAATTTTGGATGGTGTAAGTAGTGTTCAATTTTTTTACCATTAATACTTACCCAATAAGGACCTTTGTCACGACAAATTAAATCTAGGAACATATCGGTTACAGAAGAATTATAATTACCTTCTTTTGTGAACTTAATTACAACACGCTCTCCTGCTTTCATATGGATTGTTGTTTTACGGTAATCACCATTTTTATAGTTGAAGGAAATTCCATCATCTTCATATAATTCAAATACATTATCGACAGAAGCTTCCATCAAAAGACCAAGTGTAGTTACATTATCTTTATGAAGGTTTGTTACCTGATTCATTGCAAATGGTATGATTGCACCAGAACGAACAAACATAGGAATAGAAGATAAATCTACTGGGATTTCGATTTCTTGTCCACCAGTATAACGCTCTCTTGTGTGGTAATCATAAAATGTGCTACCTACAGGGAGATATACTTTTCTTGTTGTTGCACCTTTTTCTACAACGTTTGCTACAAGTAAACTTTCACCTAGCATAAAGTCAATACCTTCATCATAACAACGTTCATCGTTTTGGAATTCATAGAACATTGGCCTCATGATTGGAGCACCTGTTTGATTTGCTTCCGCCATAAGTGAGTAGAAGTAAGGAATCAATTGATAACGTAGCTTGATTGCATTACGTAAGTGATGTGTTACTTCTGGATACATCCATGGCTCAGTAACTGTGTTATCAGAGTTGGTAGAATGTATAGAGAAACGTGGCTGGAATACGCCGTTTTGTACCCAACGTACAAATAAATCAGCGTCAGGTGCTGGTCCATAGAATCCACCAATATCACATCCTTGATTTGCAACACCAGAAATACTCATACCAAGTATCGTTGCAATGTTAAACTTAAGTGTTTCCCAACTTGTATAGTTATCACCAGCCCATGTTTGTGCATATTGTTGGATACCACTATATCCTGAACGACAAACAATATATGGACGAACATTATCTGTTGCCTCTTTGATTGCTTGGTCTGTTGTATAGCACATTAAGTTAGACATCACTGCCTTTAATTGCCCGATGGTTCCTTTTTTACCTTCATAGTGACAGATACAATCTTTGTCAACTAAACTGTCGTATTCACAGTTATCGTTCCAAATAGAAGTAGTTCCTTTGCTAATAACAGAATCCGTTAAGTATTCTTTCCACATATTACGAACTTCTTCGTTGGTAAAATCAACGAAGGCTCCTTGTCCACCCCACCAGTAACCCGTACCGATGTCATCTCCTGTGCTATCTGTTATAAACATTCCTTTCTCTTTCATTTCATCAAAGAGAGGATGTTCTAATAACATACCAGGTTTTACGTTTGGTGTTACTGTAACTCCACGACTTTCCATTTGATGAAAAAAGTCTACTGGGTCTTTAAAACGTTTGTAATTCCAAGTGAAGGTACAACGTTTATTATTCTTTTGAACAGTATAACCAGAGGATAATTGGAATCCGTCGATTGGAATATCTTCTTCTTTATTGGTATCAACGAAATCTACGATTGCATCATCACAGTTTTCATCTAGTTCTGGATAGTACATCGAAGATCCAAGATATCCAAGTGCATACATTGGAAGTAATGCAGATTTACCAGTTAGATCAGTGTAACGACATACAATGTCTTTTATGGTTGGACCATTGATTAAGAATAAATCAATGTCTCCACCATCTGTAGCATATTTGCTGTAGTAGTGCCAGTAGTTACTTTTTTCTTTACCCATATCAAAGAGACATTCATAAGTGTTGTGATAGAAAAGACCTATTGCTTTTTTGTGTTTTCTACCTAATTTGATATAAAACGGAATGTGTTTGTATAACCCATCTGTTTCTTCTGGATCATAACCCATGGCATCCTTTGGACTCATTTTCATTGCTTTACGGATCTTGTTGATTTTTCCGGTTTTTTCACCGAAACCATAGAAACAATCATCCATTTCAATTTCACTATAGTGGAAACGACGATTATTGGAGTCTTGTTGATAAGCAATTCCAGCAACATCTGCATATAGGCATGTGCCTTCTTTGTCATAAACAGAGATTTGGAATGGATTTTTATTTATAACAACTTTTAAAGTTGTACCTTGTAAGATTACTTTATTTTCTTCTTCTATAAGAGTTGCGGACTTTGGTTCAATACGAGTTCTTACTCCTTTAAACATATTGTCCATACGATCTTCCCATGCAGTTATCATAAGACAGTATGATTCTTCTTCAAACTTGTTGTTTATATCACCGTCGAATCCAGCACGGATTCGGATGATATCGTCAGTCATAAATAAGAGTTTTATCGGCTCACAGTTTGTAGTGAGAAAAAACTCACTATTTACTTGTTTGATTTCAACCAGTTGTTTAATGATTTTCATAACCTGCTCCTTTTCTATTTAGTACAATCTGTATTATATAGATTAGGTTTTGTTGTTGCTATACGATATTTGCTAAGCATTCAACATATTTTGCTATTGTTTTTGTCAATATGTACATATTACATAAATTTTTTTTTGATTTTTATGCATTATTCACATTGCATAATTTAAAAAGTTATTGTAAAAAATATATATCAAAAATTAGGATGAATGTTATGATCGATCGAGCAAATATTTGGATGCACGAGGGAAATTCTATTGCTTCAGAGCGAATTAGTGGTGTCAATGATAATATGATAGCGTCTCATTATCATGAGTTTTACGAGATATACTACTTAGAATCTGGTGAGCGATATCATTTTATGGATGAGGAGTTATATAAACTTACAGCAGGACAATTTATTATCTTCAAGCCATATCAACTACATCATTCTTATGGAGAACAAAATATGCCCTTCTCTCGCATTCTAATATATTTTAATGAGGATAGTATTGAGGTAGAGGAAATCAGAAAAATCATGGATGATATGGTAGGGGTATACCAGTTTAGTTCCGATAAGAATGCGGAGTTTTATCAATTATTAACAACTTTACTGAAAGAACAGGAAGAACGAATAGAATTCTACATGTCGAATATGAAGAGTTTATTGAATCAGATTCTTGTTCTATTAGTTCGTTCTAAGCTAGCAAAGCGGGATGTTTATAGTGATAATCGAATTACCAGAATTATATCCTATATTCACCAGAACTATAGGAAAAAAATTTCAACAGAAGACTTGGCAAAAGAATTCTTTATTAGTAAATGGCATTTATGTAGAGAATTTAAGAATTATATGCATATTACAATTATTCAGTATATTAATTATACTCGGATTACTGAGGCTCAAAAATTACTTCTTGAAGGAACTAAGAGCATCACAGAGATTAGTAGCGAAGTGGGTTTTGATAGTATGACACATTTCGAACGTGTGTTTAAGCAAATCGTTGGCATAACGCCAACCCAGTTTAAAACAAGAAAGTCCCGTGAGTAATAAAGTCCTTGTGAGCTTTGAATCACCTTGCCGCCTTTTTCCAATATATATAATGAGTATTACTATAAAAAGTTATATTTTTACAAAAAAAGATGTACCCAAGCTGTGTACATCTTTTTTTCGCATCTTTATAATTACACCACTTTATAAATAGCCAGCTCATAAGGCCTAAGAACCTGGCTACCTTCACTATAATTGGATAATAATCGCTGGTATCCATTTATTTTATGGAAACGTTTGTTTATTCCTTCACTTAAGTTGCACTCAATGTAAAAGCATTCCTTGTCAAGTCTTCGGTAATAGCATAATAGATTCTTTCTTTTCACATCTACAAATTGAATTTCACCATAAATGAGTACGATATTGCTCTTTCTAAGTGCTATTAATTCCTTATAAAAATGAAGCACAGATGATTTATCCTCTAACTGCTGTTCTACATTACAGTTCTTATAATCATCATCGTTTAAAATCCAAGGAGTTCCCGTTGTAAATCCACCATGTTCTAATGCATTCCATTGCATTGATGTTCTTGCATGATCCCTTGAGCTAGCAAGTACCTTAGCAAAAGCTTCCTCCCTAGACTTCGTTTTAATAAGTTCTTTATAAAGATTGATACTTTCAATGTCACGCATATCTTCAATAGATAGGAAATTCTTATTCACTGCACCAATTTCTTGTCCTTGAAAGATAAATGGAGTACCGCGTAATGTAAACTGTATACCCGCTAATAATTTACCTAACACCTCACGGTATTCTTTCTCCTTGTTCACCTTTGATATCATCCTTGGATTGTCATGATTTTCATAAAATAAAGACATCCAACAGTGTGTTCCGTACCCAGTCATCCATTCAATTAAATATTTTTTCAAATAATTTAAATCATATTTATAGTCATCACAGCGTATATGCCCTGGTGTTTCTAAATGTTCAAAAGAAAATACCATATCAAGCTCTTTTCGGTAGTCCGCGGTTAATAACTTGCTCATCTCCATACCAACCCCTGGTGTTTCTCCTACAGAAAATCCATCATATGGAGCAAATGCGGTTCCATGCAGAACCACTAAAAAATGATGTCCAGTTATTTGGTTCTTTTCCATCGTCTGATTTTTTAAAGATATAATAATCCTTATATTTTGATTCCTTGTTATTGACTGCATCCCTAAACCATGGATGTTCGTCTGAGGTATGATTTACTACCAAATCCATTATGAGACGCATACCTCTCTCATGAACAGCAGCTAACAAGGCGTCAAACTCCTCCATCGTCCCAAATGTTTGTAATATCTCATAATAATTGCTAATATCATATCCATTGTCATCGTAGGGCGATTCATAAATTGGAGAAAGCCAAATTGCATCCACTCCCAAGTCTTTTAGATAATCAAGCTTTGATAAAATCCCCTTTAAATCTCCTTTACCATCGCCATTGCTATCCATAAAACTAATGGGATAGATTTGATAAAATACTGCTTCCTTCCACCACTTCTTTTGGACCTGTGCAGTATCCTCTATTGGTAAATCCTTCTCAGTATTTAAAAGTTCTAGAAAAACCTTAAAAATTCATCTCCAAGTTCCTTTTTGGTTAAACGTGCAAGGGTTTTTAATTTTAAATTTGCTACCACTGGATTCTTTAGTAATAATTCACTTTTATTCATTTGAAGAAGTATACGTTCTAAAATGTCTTTTCCAATTGGGTTTGCATATACCTCTTTTATTTTACTATGTAAGCTTAATTCTTTCAATGCTTTGACTCCTAGACTCTAAATCAGAGAATTTTATTTTACCATATCTGGTATTCGTATTATCAATAATTATTCCCATAACTAGATCATTTAATGCATCAAAGTTATAATACCACAATAATCTTAAAGATTACTATAACTTTGAAAGAACGGAATTGAAAGAGTACTTTCCACTTTTTATGACATGTTGCTCCCCATTCGGTAGCTCTAGATTACATGTTGTAGAAACAGGTACCTCGATGTTGATAGAGAATTCGTCCCCATTTCTAGTCCACTCTGAAATAATTCGTCCATAAGGAGTCATCACGGTGCCCTTTACATACTGAAGTCCACCACCAAGGATTGGTTTTATGTAGAATGTTTTATATCCTCCGCTAGTAGCCTCGATTCCTGCAATACGTCGGTATAACCAATCTCCAACAGCACCATTGGCATAATGATTAAAAGATACCATCCCACCGCCAGATTCTTCTTCTGATTTATTTCCAGCCAGGTCTCCGATATTAACCGTACCGTCTGGTCTAAGGGCATCCCAGCGTTCCCAGATGGTTGTACCTCCAGCCTTTACTTCGTAAAGCCAAGAAGGACATTCT
>JAEWHU010000209.1 GCA_023387635.1 Bacillota bacterium | reverse complement strand
CCCATTGATATATCACAAGTCGCAATATATACCTCTTTTTGATTTGACGCTAATTCCTCTAATACTAAATTATATTTTATACCGAATTCTTTCTTTAGATGAATATAAAGCGACATACAAAAAACGATTGCAATCCCACCAATAATAGTTAAACATATTGCTGCCACCATTATATATTGCTTGGTCGTTTTTTTCATTCTTCTTCTCACATATACCTCCTGTCAACAATGAACTTCAGACACAGAACTTAAAAACATATTTTTATTAATCATTCTAACTGCTAATTTAACCTGTTTTACGAATTTATAATTGGGATTTTCTTTTTCACAATTGTAGTATCTAGATAAAAACTCAACAACAGTTCCTTGATATAATGCTTGTTGATACTCCACATTATAAGGGATAGATACTATGTGTGTAGGATTGATGAGATGTACTTTTGATATTTGATAAATATTCATTATAGAACCACTATGATAGTTACTGATTAAGAATACACATTTGCGTATTATAGAAGAATAATTTTCAAAGAAATCTTTTATCATGCTTTGATTTTGTATTAAATTTACAACGATTAAATCTGCTTCATCAAGTATAATTTTTGAACTTAGTTTATGACTACATGTATCAATAAAGGTTATGTCTGCAAACTCATCTAACTCTTTTAATAATTCTTTAATTGTCACATATAGGTTATATTCATATGTATAATGATTACTTACATAATCGGTTGGTAAATAATATAATTTGTTATATAAAACTTCAAGGGAAGCTTCTTTTATTATATTAGTAGAGCATTCTTTGTTTTCCCTAGCTTTTGTGTCCATATAGTAATAATTTAGCAAATGATTCATCCCACTGTACCTTGATTCATTCTGAAGCTCTTGTAATCTATAACGTAAATTATACATTAAGACATTTTCTAATTTATTCTTTTGTTGATGGTTTTCAATAATGATAGCCTTATAAGAATATTCAATAGTAGATGCAATACTAATGCATGCTAAATTGCTAGTAACACCACTACTATAGTTTCCGTTACCCCAAAATGCTATTTTCAATTTCTTACCTCCTCTTAATTTTATTAACACAAAACACTCATTTGTAATTTACCTTTTTGGATTTTAAATGGATTTAAATGAATTTAAGAAAATAATGATTAGAAACTCTAAGATGTTTTTATATTATAGCATTTGTATAAAATTGTAAAGCTTAAAATTACATTTTTTGTATATTTGTCTCCGAAGGCAACATTTTGTTGCAAAGTTACATTTTATCTTATAGAATCAATGATATTTATACATAAAAAGTAAGCATGTGAAGTTTATAAAGTCATTCATCATGCTTACTAATTAATCTATTTCCTCTAAACAAAAGCCAAAGCAGAAAATTATGATAATGCCTAATCAGATGTTAAAGGTACGTTTCTAAATCCACTTCACTAAGAAATGAATATCAGCTCATTACCTTATACCTCAATACAGGTATATTAAAATAATATATCTGATTTCTTTTTGAGAAGTTTAGCTCCACTAATTATCATAATAATGCCGCCGGCAATACCTACAACAATGATTAAAATACCTGTTACTAAATTACCAATACCTACTGATTTCATAGTCGAATAAATTTTTTCGCTCATATCTGGCTCCTATTCTCTACATAAATGCTTTACTATCAGTACCTACTTTACACCATACTGTTCATAGTAAGCATCAATAGCAATTTTTATACTATCATCGATTACTATATTACCATTATAAGGCTTATTGTATAAATGTTCAACTATTTCTTCCATAGTAACAATAGCAGCTGTCTTAAATCCATATGTTTCTTCAATTTCTTGTAATGCACTCTTACTACCACTACCTTTTTCCATGCGATCAACGGATACTACTAATCCAACCGCATTAACATCACCTTGTGCTTTAAGTATTGGCATAGTCTCACCTATAGAAGTACCCGCAGTAGTTACATCTTCAATTATTAATACTTTATCTTTGTCATAGATAGGTCCTCCAAGTAGAATGCCTGTATCTCCATGATCTTTAACTTCTTTACGATTGGAACAATATCTAATCTCTTTCTCATATTCTTCACTTAAAGCTATTGTTGTAGTTACGCTAAGTGGTATGCCTTTATATGCTGGGCCATATAAAACATCAAAATCCATTGGAAAATTAGCTTTTATTGCTTGTGCGTAATACTGTCCTAATCTTTTTAATTGAGAACCTGTACGATAAAATCCTGCATTAATGAAAAATGGAGTCTTTCTTCCACTTTTAGTTGTAAAGTCTCCAAATTTTAAGACTCCACAATCTACCATAAACTCTATAAACTCTCTCTTGTATTGTTCCATTCTTTTATCCTCCTTAATCAATGCATCCTATTATTTCATTTATATCTTTTATGTTATTATCTTTCATAAACTCTAGTATACCATCAATTATCTCTATGGTCGCATTTGGATTTATAAAATTTGCTGTTCCAACTGCAACTGCTGTAGCACCAGCCATTAAGAATTCAATAGCATCCTCACTATTCATGATTCCACCCATTCCAATAATAGGTAATTTTGTTGCTTTAGAAACTTGATATACCATTCTTACTGCTACCGGCTTTACTGCAGGGCCTGATAAACCACCTGTTTTATTGGCTAATGCAAATTGTCTTCTGTGAATATCTATTTTCATACCAGTGATGGTATTAATTAAAGATAGGGCATCTGCACCACCAGCCTCAGCAGCTCTTGCCATTTCTGTTATATCTGTAACATTAGGACTTAACTTCATAATAATTGGCTGTTTACTAATTCTTTTTATTTCTCTAGTAATTTCTTCTACTGATGAACAGCTTTGTCCAAAAGCAATTCCACCTTCTTTAACATTTGGACATGATATGTTTATTTCTAACATATCAACTTCAGTACCTGATAGTCGTTCAACTACTTCTAAATAATCTTTTGTAGTCTTTCCACATACATTAACTATAATTTTAGTATTAAACTGTTTTAAAAACTTTAAGTCTCTTTCTATAAATACGTCAACACCTGGGTTTTGAAGGCCTATCGCATTTAACATTCCACTGCTTGTCTCAGCGATTCTTGGTGTTGCATTACCAAGCCATGGAATACTTGATACGCCTTTTGTAGTAACGGCTCCAAGCCTATTTAAATCCACAAAATCGCTATATTCAATCCCTGAACCAAAAGTTCCAGAAGCTGTAGTTATCGGATTTTCCCATTCTACGCCTGCAATTTTAATCTTTGTATTCATTATAAAAACCATACCTTTCCCAAAGTCTGGCGACTTTGCGCTAGGCGCAAATCGCCGTGTGAAAGATTTATCTTTCACACTAATCTCCATTCTTCCAATTTACCGCGAATTTGGGCATTAGCACAAATTTGCCGTGTGAAAAATCTTGATTTTACACACTTATCTCCTGTAATAATGTTAAGTTTCGTTTGCCTTGTAAATACTAACTATAATTCTATATCCTGTGCATCAAATACAGGTCCATCCTTACATATTCTCTTATTGTTTACATG
>JAEWHU010000177.1 GCA_023387635.1 Bacillota bacterium | reverse complement strand
ATAGGGACTTATGGTTGTGTAAACAATATTCCATTGGAGATTGAAGCACTTCATATTGCACCATTTACAGGAATTCATATGTTTAAAGGGGATTCCCTTCCTATTGTGGTGGGATTTATGTTGGTTCAAGGGATAGAGCAACTATATACATTTGTTAAAAAGAACAATTGGAATCAAATAACTGAAATAAAAACAGAATCATGGGGTGGAAAATCCTGTGAAGTAACTACCTGCGATGGATGTATTTTAAAGTTTTTTGAATAATGTATAACGTTATACCGAAATGGATATTTTTGTATATTTCATGCTGCATATAGGCAGTAGAGTTTTGCAATAATTATTAATAAAATAAGCATCTCACTTTACAGTGGATGCTTATTTTACGAAAGGAAAATAGTTATGAATATGGTATTTCAAATATTATGGATTCTTAGCTTTATATATTTTATTCATGAAATTGGAGATATAGAAAAGGGAAATGGAAAGGTAGTTGTATTGTTTCTAATATCTTGTAGTGTATTGTTTTTAGGAAAGATATTCACTTTAGAGGTACTAAGTTTACCTATTATTACTATTATATTCGTACTATATGATTTGTTTTATGATGAAGAAATATTTCAGTTCCAGGTTAGAAAAATTATATCATACGGGATTATGATTAGTATAGGTGAACTGTCTATTAAGTTATCTAATAACGTGGATGAATATATAATATCTGCAGTAATTTGCCTTGTCTTGTATGTATTTTTATCATACAAGCGTGGTTATCTAAAATTAATCAATGGAATTATAGTGTCGGTAATTTATCTTTGTATCATAAGTTTTGGAGTATTAATAAATATACTAGGTAATGAACTAGTTTTGGGAAATAAAAGTACATATATATTAAAGTTTAGTCTATTCGTCTTTTCAATTTTAATCTTTATGATGTTAGAAGTTACTCTAGTAGGATATCAAAGTGGATTTGAAAAGAATACGAAAGACTTTCAACAAGCTGTCTTAAAACATCAATATGAAGAAATTAAAAATATATACCTTGATATGCGTGGATGGAGACATGATTATCATAACCATTTGCAAGTGATGAAGGCTCATCTTACCATGGGGCAGATGATGGAATTAAGTCATTATCTTGATAAGTTAGAAGAGGATCTTGATAGAGTAGATACCTTTGTAAAATCTGGTAACATAATGATAGATGCGATTTTAAATAGTAAATTATCTCTTGCAGGGAAGGCAGGAATTGAAATAAATTGTAATGCTGATGTAGCAAATGATATTACCATTTCTGATATTGATTTGTGTGTAATCCTTGGCAATCTATTAGATAATGCAATGGAAGCATGTGAAAAAATAAAAAGTGAAAATAGGTTTATCCGAGTTTATATCGCTATTATCAAAAAGCAATTGTACATATCAATACAGAATTCAGCAAAAGAGGAATTGGATTTTAATGAAAGAAATTATATATCAAACAAACGGGGTAATCACGGGCTTGGTATGAAAAGAGTAAAAATATTAACAGAAAAATATGACGGTTTTCTGAATCTACAAAATGAACCAGGTATCTTTGCAGCAGAAGTAACCCTGCCATTGATGTAGAAAGTTTATGCATTTCATGTTCCTATTACTTTGCATGCTGTTATAATACATTTCATGCGGCTATATTACATTTGGTGTAAATTATAATACATAATGAGGTAATTACGGTAAGATATTGAATAAATAAAAGCAAAGGGAGCGAAGTATAAATGCAATCTAAAAAAGATTCTACAAAACATCCAACAAAGTATTCTATTTTTCAAAATCTTAACTATGCAGTAAGAAAACTTGTATTTTATGAAGGTAAGGGGTTTTATTTCTATGCATTTTTTCAAATTGTATTAGAAGTAATGAGAGCTTTTCTTATCATGGCGTTACCAAGTACTGTGATATCACTTATGAATTCGGATAAAAGTGAGGGAAACATATTAATACTTGCCTTAGGTTATGTGTTAATGGTTCATAGTATCAATAGTTTAGTTACATTTTTATCAAGAAAAACGGGCTCAATTACTTTCTTATTTCGTATTGATATTATGAAAGAATTTATTGAAAAAACTGTTGATATGGATTATATGAAGATGGAGAGTGATGAGGGAAAGAAGGAGCAAGAGAAAGCCTTGAACGTTCTCTTTTCTGGTAATGAATTAGGGATTGAAGCTTTAATTAATAAAGCAATTGTTTTCATTATTAATGTACTAGGATTTATAGTATATGCTAGTATTTCTGTAAGTTTAAGCGGATGGATATTGAGTGTATTAATTGTTACATCCATTATAATCATAGTTGCAAATGAATGGAAAAGAACTGTAATTAAGAAGAATCGTGATAAGTATATAGAGTATGATAAAAAAATCACATATATGGCTAACCAAACCATAGATTCTAAGAATGGAAAAGATATTAGGCTTTATAGTATGAAGTCATGGTTTATGGATTCCTTTGGAATGATGAATAATAAATATCTTTTACTTTATGAGAATCAAGTGAAAAAATATTATATTGTTAAAATAGTAGAAAGAGGTGCCAATCTATTTCGGGATGGATTCGTATACGCTTATTTGATTAATCAGATGATTAACGGCATGGAATTAGAATACTTTCTTTTGTATCTTGGTATCACTGCTGGATTTAGTATTTGGATGGGTAAGGCATTTGAAAGTCTAAATGGAATGCATATTGATAGCGATATGGTCAATGATTATCGATATTTTATGGAACATAGTGATAAATCTACTGGTTCTCATACAGAAAAAATAGTAGAGAAGTGTGCACATGAAATTAAACTTAAGAATGTTAGTTTCTCTTATCCAGGATCTGAAGATATGGTATTGAAGAATGTTAATCTTACTATAAAATCTGGTGAAAAACTTGGATTAGTTGGTATGAACGGAGCTGGAAAATCAACTTTGGTAAAATTAATTTGTGGCCTGTATACCCCAACAGACGGTACTATCTATATGGATGGTATTGATATCTCTATTATATCAAAGGAAGAATATTTTAAGGAAATATCAGTGGTATTTCAAGATGTTTTTGCATTTGCATTTTCCATAGAGGAGAACATTGCTTGCATACCACCGAATAAAATTAATAATAAAAAATTGATTCATTCCCTAAAACAATCTGGACTATATGAAAGAGTGGAAGCTTTAGATAAAAATAGGAAGACAACTATGTTAAAAGACTTGGATGAAGAAGGAATTGTTTTCTCCGGTGGTGAAATGCAAAAATTAATGTTGGCAAGAGCATTATATAAAGATTCTAACGTGATTATATTAGATGAACCAACGGCTGCACTTGACCCCATCGCTGAAAGCGCCATGTATGAAAAGTACAATCAGTTTGCCAAAGATAAAACCAGTATATTTATTTCTCATAGGCTAAGTTCCACAAGATTTTGTGATAGGTTAATCTTCTTACAAGAAGGAAGGATTGTAGAAGAAGGTTCTCATCAGGAATTAATGGATAAGATGGGTGAGTATGCTAATATGTTTACCATACAATCTCATTATTACCAAAAAGATATTGCTAATAAGGTGGAGGTAGGTGCCTAATGAAAAATAAATTAAGAAATAGATTTGGTTTTCATATAATAGGAATAAAATTATTAAAGTTATTCCATAAAACAGATTCCTCCATGATTCCATTAGGATTAATATTATCCGTACTTGAAGCTATATATCCATACATAGGATTGTTTCTCTCTACCATGATTATTGATAATTTATTACAAAAAGATTTTACGAAAGCTATTGTTTATACAACCCTATTATTGATAAGTAACCTTCTTATAGGATTGCTAATTGATTTGTTAAAGCAAATAGTAAATTATAAGCAAGCAAAAGGTGTTCTTGGAATAAGAGTAATGGTGCGTGATAAAGCATTAACATTGGATTATGAAACCATGGAAAAAGCAAGTGTTATAGAAAAGGTAACTACTACTGAAAATATAATGAGGTATCGTGGAGGTATGGGTGCTATCACAGACCAATATAGAAGTTTTTTTAGTAATATATTATCTATTTCTATAGCAATTGGTATGGTTTTCATATTGTGTTTTTCAAAACCCACACAAACAAGTTCAATTTATATTTTGGATAATCAGGTTTTATCATTTCTTTTATTTGCTATTATCTTAAGTGTAACGGTATGGTCTAATAGTAAAATACTTAAGAATTATAGTGATAAAAATAAAGATATGGATAAAGAACTCCTTACAGCGGAACATCAGGTAAGCTATATTCTTAATCAGGTCTTTTTGGATTATTCCAAGGGAAAAGTAATTCGTTTATATTCAATGAAAAACATGCTTATGGAATTTTATGGCAAATGGATTAAAGTTACAAGAAGAGTATATTATAATATGTGTATTACAGATGAAAAGTCTTCCACCATAGAAAGTGTATTAAATGGAGTAACCGCCCTATTTTCTTATTTTCTTGTACTAATCAAGATTCTAACCGGAGCAATTAGTTTAGGAGCATTTACTAAATATGTTGGGGCATTAGCTAATTTTAGTCAAGGTATTAACAACATTATAAAAGAAAATGACAACATTAGAAAGACTTGTGGTTATTTAAGTAATTATATAGATTTTATGGAGATTGAAAACATTAGAAAAACTGGAACCATTCCAATAGAAAAAAGATTGGACAATGTATATGAAATAGAATTTCATGACGTAAGTTTTTCTTATCCTGGTAGTAACGATAAAATATTGAATCATGTATCTTGTAAAATAACTCTGAAAGATAAAATGGCAGTGGTAGGTCATAATGGTGCAGGAAAAACTACGTTTATAAAACTTCTTTGCAGGCTTTATGATCCAACTGAGGGTTATATTACACTCAATGGTATTGATATTAGAAAATATAATTATGATGAATACTTAAGTCTATTTGGAGTGGTATTCCAAGACTTTAATTTATTTGCTTTCCCGATAAAAGAAAACATTGCTGTTAGTAAAGATGTGGATGAAAGTAGGATATGGGATTGCTTATCGAAAGCTGGTATTGAAGAGCGGGTATTAGAGATGGATAAAGGATTAGATACTATTCTTTATCACTATGATGATGAGGGCATAGAAGTGAGCGGTGGTGAAGCACAAAAATTAGCCATTGCTAGAGCTTTATATAAAAATGCGCCCTTTGTTATATTAGATGAGCCAACGGCTGCACTTGATCCAATTAGTGAATATGAAATATATCGTAGATTTGATGAGATGGTAAAGGATAAAACTAGTATTTATATTTCTCATCGTATGAGTAGTTGTCGTTTTTGTGATAATATTCTAGTGTTTGAGAATGGAGCAATTGCAGAGAGAGGTAGTCACGACAACCTTATTTTAAACAATGGAACCTATAAAACTTTATGGGATGCACAAGCACAGTATTATGCCTAGTAGATGTATATTTTAAACAGTTGGAAAAGGAATGGAATTCAAATTAGAAAGTAATCAAACTGAGATTACAAATGAAATTCCAATAAGTTATAAAGTCCATTTGCTGGTGAAATAAATCATTAGTGAATGGATT
>JAEWHU010000145.1 GCA_023387635.1 Bacillota bacterium | reverse complement strand
TCCGATGTTTTTGATAATGATATTAAAAAAGGAATTTTAGTAGGGATTGTATTTCCAATCCTCTTGGTGATAGGATTATTGTTTAGTAAAAAGATTAAGCCACAACAAGAAGTAGTATTAAGATGATAGGAAATAATAAGATGATGTAATTAATAAGATGATGTAATTAATAAGATGATGTATATAAATAATTTAGCAGAGCTTAAAAAGCTCTGCTAAATTATTATTTAAGAACTAACGAAGTATTAGAGCTTATTTCTTCTAAAATTGCTCTAGATATATGATAGGAGTTTGCTGCTCCAAAAACAACTATAATATCTCCTTTTGTTACTTTATTATTAACAAAATCCAGGATATCGCTTACCTCTTCAAGATATACAGCTTTTTCACCAATTCCTTGAATCCATCGATTGGCTGGTATAGGCTGAAAACCTTTATTTAAATCACGTCCAATATGAGTCTTAGTTATAATGACATTATCAGCTATACTTAATGCTTGAGTGAATCCATCAAATAGTGATTCAATTCTAGAAATCTGGTGGGGTTCAAAAATTGCCCAAATAGTTTTAGATTTAAAGTTACTTTTACACATATTTAATACAACTTCTACAGCAGTAGGGTGGTGGGCATAATCATCGTATATTCTGATGTCACTAGCAATACCTACTAGCTCGAACCTACGTCCAACACCTTTAAACATCTTAAGACCATCAGCAATAATACTACTTTGTATTCCTAATTCCTTCGCAACACAGATTGCACTCATTGCATTATTTACATTGTATTCACCAGGTATGTTTAGGAGCATTGAATCACTAATTCCGTTATAGTTAATATCAAATGAGATGCTATCAGATGCTTCGTGTCTGATACTTACTCTATATTCCTTATGATATGGGAATTCAAATCTATTATTAATATAATATCCAACAACCTTAACCTGATGTTCTATTAACCAATCTTTCATTTCATAAAGCAATCTTTGATTTCCACTACTATCTTCATTGATAATAAGCACTTTAGTATCTTTTAATTTCATAACAAACTCTTTAAAAGCATTTATCATATCAGTAAAATCTCGAAATGATTCAGGATGATCCATTTCAAGATTATTAATAACAGCAATTCCTGATTCGTAGTTTAGGAAATTTCTATTAAATTCATCTGCTTCACATACAAAATAATCTGATGTACCGATTCTAGCTCCTTTGCCCCAATCTTTATAGGTTGTTCCAGAGATAACGTTTGGATCAAGTCCTGCATGTTCTAATATGACACCTAACATTATGGTTGTTGTAGATTTGCCATGGGTTCCAGCGATAGATAATACCTTCATGTCTACTTGCAAATACCTTGCCATAAATTCCTGCCATGTCATTAATATGCCACGCCTCTTGGCTTCTAAGACTTCTGGATGATTCGGTGATATGTCCATAATAGCAGGAGATATAGCGCATATATCAACTTCATGTAGATGATTACTATTATGTCCTTTTTCGATAATAATATTATTATCCAATAATCCTTTATTATAGTAGCTTTTTATTTCATTATCACAACCTGTAACTTCAAACCCTTTTTGCTTTGCTAATACAGCAATTGATGATGCACCACTACCACAGATACCCATAAAATGGACTTTAATTTGTTTACTCATGCATTTAATTGTTCCAATACCATTCGTCAATAAAAATGATTTGGATAACTCCTTCATAATATTATTTTCAGACAATTAAAAAGACTCAATTTCTATACTGATTTATCATTTTTATATTATATATGAAATATATGGTAAAAGATATATATTTATACAAAATTTCATTGCTTAAACTTTATTGTGTATTAATTCAGAGGAACCTTGTTGGGTGAATCTTTATAATTACAATATAGAAAGCCCTTATAAGCTGTGGTTTGACCGTGACTTTAATGTATAAATATACATTATGAATTATCATATAATCGTGTTGAATGAGTGCAGATGTTTCTGAATTTAGGTAGTATCGCGGACAGATAACAGGAGCAAGTGTAATTTAGTTATGGTTATTTGATGATAATACTTAAAAAATGAAATAATAATGGTTATAGATAGAGATACTATGGTTCAAGTGGATTTTCATTGAAATGAGTAAATGTTAATAAATTGTATTGAAGGTTATATTATGATATAATCATTATTATTTGTAAAAGGAGTATGTATCATGAAGGCTTTGATAAATACAAAAAAATCCAAAGTAAAATTTCCGCCTATTGGGCTAAGGCTTGTAAAGACGGCTATTGCCGTATTTATATGCTTTCTTATTCATCTAATAAGAGGAGAGCAAGGTCTTTTATTCTATTCGATTAGTACAGCAATTTTTTGTATGCAACCATATTTGGGTAATAGTAAAGATAGTGCAAAACATAGGATTTTTGGAACAGTGAATGGTGGATTTTGGGGTTGTATCATCTTGTTATTTAATACATTTGTCATTACGGACGCACCTATTATATGGAAATATCTTGTAATATCCATAGCTTGCATAGTTGTAATTTATACTTCAGTTTTACTAAAAAAGCCATCGGATTCGTACTTTTCATGTGTCGTATTCATTAGTGCTACAGTTGTTCATATAACAGATCCAAATCCATATGTTTTTGTATTAAATCGTATGTTAGATACTTTAATAGGCATAGGAGTATCTCTTTTAGTAAATCAAATTACTTTACCACGAAAATATAATAATGATATACTTTTTATTAGTGGGCTTGATGAAACATTATTAAATGATGAAGAACAATTATCACCATATACCGTAGTTGAGATTAACCGTATGTTAGAGAAAGGTGCTTTATTTACCATCGCAACCGAAAGAACAGCAGCCACATTAATTGATTCTATTAAAAATATTAACCTTAAATTGCCTATCATTGCATTCGATGGCGCTATTTTATTTGATATTCATAATAAGAAGTATATACGTAAAGAAGTTATTGCAGCTGATGTAGTAGTAGAAATTCAAAAAGTTCTTAAGGAAGAAAAGGTATGTTGTTTTACGACTGCTTTATTACAAGACACGCTCCTTATTTACTATGATAATTTCTACCATGAGATAGAGGAACAGATTTATACTAAGTTACGTACGTCTTTATACAGAAATTATATCAATGGAACTGTTTCAAAAGATGCAGAGTGTTTTTATATTATGTGTATAGATACAAATAGTAATATTACAAGGATTTATCAACGTTTGAAGAAATCACCTATTTACGAAAATATAAGAATGGTTCGTGTGCTTTCAAAAGATTTTAAGGGGTACACATATTTAAAGATATATCACAAAAATGCTACGAAGCAGAATATGTTTAATGAATTAAAGCAAATGATAGGTGTTGAAAAATCAATATCTTTTGGAACAATACCTGGACAATATGATGTCCTAATTCATATCAACGATAATCATAAGAGTGCAGTTAAACATATGAAAAAACTTTATGAACCAATTAAATGGAGTAAGAAATAGAATTTCCAAGGCTCCCTCAATTACTTTATGCCTCTAGTGATAATTTCGCTTAGAGGCTTTATTTTTATTTTAGAGTATTGACATATAATAAAAAGAACGTTATTCTTAAACAATATAAAAACGAATGATAAGATAATAATCTTGGAGTTATTAAAATAGTACGCAATTTAGAAAGGGTAACAATACATATGAAATTGTTAGAAGAAAGAATTAAAAAAGACGGTATTATTAAAAAAGGAAATGTTTTAAAAGTAGATAGTTTTTTAAATCATCAAATGGATGTAGTTTTATTTAATGAAATGGGCAAAGAATTTAAAAGATTATTCGGGAATAAGCCTATTAATAAAATACTTACAATAGAAGCATCTGGTATAGGCATTGCTTGCATAGTAGCACAGCATTTTAATGTTCCCGTTGTATTTGCAAAAAAGGCACAAAGTATTAATATAGATGGTGAGGTTTATAGTACAAAAATTGAGTCCTTTACTCATAAAAGATCTTATGATGTAATTGTTTCAAAAAAATATATAAACCCTGATGACCACATTCTAATAATAGATGATTTCCTTGCCAATGGATGTGCAGTGAATGGTTTAATTGATTTAATACGTAGTGCAGGTGCTAGTGTTGAGGGCGTAGGAATCGCTATTGAGAAAACCCAGCAAATTGGTGGTAAACTATTAAGAGAACAAGGAGTACATTTAGAATCTTTAGCGATGATAGAGAGTATGGACCACGAAACTGGAGAGATTGTCTTTGTAAACTAGTAGTAAGAACATGTAGTGTTGTTTTACTTTTATAACTAAATAATTGATAAATTTATAGGTGTTTCCTGTTATGGGATACACCTTTTTTACTATCTATATTATTACATAACCTATAAACTATAATAGTTGGTGTACAGTTAAATAAATTATTTGCTAATATTTTTATTATATGAAACTTTTTCTACTTGATTCGGGTATTGATAGGTGAAAGGAGGCGCTATGAGAGATTGTACAATCGTAAAGAAATTAAGATTAAATAAAGAAAAAGCGTTAGAACTCCTTATGGAGAGATATGCTTCTTATGTAGTTGCCGTTGTATCACGTGTTGGTGGTAATTTAATTAGTGTGGAAGACGTAGAAGAGATTACATCAGATGTTTTTTACACCATCTGGAAGAATAGAAATACTCTAGTTGAGACAGATTCCCTTAAACCTTATATTGGGCAAATTGCTAGAAATATGGCTAAGAAAAAGATGATAAAGTATAGAGACTACGAACCCATAGAGGATGAAATAATAGGTAGTAATACCCAGAGTATCGAAGAGTTCATTCTTCAAAAAGAACAAATTATGTTCTTAAGTAATTATATTGAAAAGTTAAAATATCCAGATAAGGATATTTTAAGAGCATTTTATTTGGAGGAGTATAAACTAGACGAAATAGCCACAAGATACCAACTACCTTTATCTACGGTAAAATCAAAAGTGTATCGAGGTAAAAAAGAAATTCTAAAAGAATTTATTGCAGGAGGTTATTAGAATGAAGAAAAAAGAGAATGCATATTCTACATATTATGAATTACCGAAGGATGAAAACTTAACAATAGAAGAGAAACTATTAATTGAATCTGTAGATATGGAACGAATACATGACATGACTTTAAATCGTATTCAAAATGAACCTAAATCTAAAGTTTTACCTTTTAGTAGGAGTTTTATTAAAGCGGCAATTATTTTATGTACTTTCATAGGCATTGGTACAGCCACTGTATACGCATCATCGAATACAGCGATAAAACAGGTGATAGGGAATGTGCTAGGTATTAATCAAACTGAAATACTGACAATTGGAGAAGCAATAGAAAATAAAAATTACAGACTAACAGTTCACGAATATGCCTCTGATTCACATGTTGGAACAGTAATAATATCTATGGAGGCTTTAAGTGATAAAGCAAAGGAAATCTTTAAACAAAATAATAATATACTGTTAACTAAATTAGAAAGATTAGGATCGATTGGTTATGGAATGGGCTTTATAGAAGAGATGGAAGAGGAGAATGTTAAATATTTAAAAATTAGTTTTAGTGCAAGTAGAGAAGTAGATTATAAAGATGGTTTAACATTTACTATGGAAGGAATGAAAAATAAAATTAAAATTCCTATTATCAAAACAACAGAATTAATAACAAAAGAAATAGATGTGAAAGAGTCAGCTAAGTATCCAATGAATTACTCTTTAATGGAATATTCTGAATTAGGTTTTACATTAAGTGGTACGGTTGATATTGAAAAGATGAATAGGAACGAAATAAATATAGATAACCAAAGTATTACCATTGAATTTGTAAATGGTGAAAGTATTCTTTTTTATGATAGGTATCAAGAGTCTAGAACTATGCCAAAGGTAGATAATATTAAAGGTAGTGTTGAAACACAAAATAGTGATGGTAGTGTCAGTGTAACAGCAAACACTAAAGATGATATTGATTATAATATAATAGATACAGTTAATGACGAATGGTTTAGTGGTTCTAGTACAGGTGGTTATAATGGTGATGGTATGGTTACTTCAATCTTTATATTTTCTAAAAAGATGGATTGGTCCTTAGTAAAATCAATTACAATAAACAATACTAAAATACCAATGAATTAAATTGTTAATATACAAGTTTGAGGAAATAAGTAGGATTATGATAACCTTATATTGAATCAATATAGGCCAAATCTTATAAAAATAGAATTCATGTATAATATTACTGTTTTTGGAAATAATTGAGATACAATAAAAAAATTACCAGGAGGTAATATTTATGAAAATGAAGGCTATTATATTAGTAGTTGCTATATTAGCTATTAATCTAGTAGGATGTGGAAAAGATACTGGCGATATTATAACACCTACCATTGCACCTACTACAGCACCAACCACAGCACCTACAACTGAACCTACGATAGCACCAACAGGAGATAATAATATGGATGCCGTTACAACTGCATCTATAGTAAAAGATGATGTTAGTTTTGAAAAAGCAATTAGTAAAGATGGTACATGGATTATAGCTACTTTAAATGACATTGAAATAAGTAAAGATATTGTTTTAGAAGGAGATTTTAAAAACACTAAGGGTGAAACCCAACGTAAAATAGCATTATACACGCAAGAGAATAACAACATAACGAATCGCTTTACATTAACGGCTCCTAAATTAACAATTAAAAGTCCAAAAGCTAGTATTCAACACGGAATTTTTAAAGGTGATCTTTATGTAGAAACTACAGATTTTCAATTAGTAGATACAAAAGTAGAAGGAAATATTTATTTTAGTAATGAAGCAGCAAAAACTGGATTCACAATGGATAAAGATTCCTCTGTAACAGGAAAACAAGAAGTTAAGAAATAAAGGAAAATTATAGCTGACATACAACCCTACAGGTTAAGTACTTACTATAGTATTTAATCAGTAGGGTTTTTTACGTAGCAATATATATAAGTGGTTTAAAGATAACATGTATAATTTATGTGAAGGAGGATGAAATGGCTCACAATAAAAGTAAACAATAAAATATGTAGAAAAAGGTTGATTAATGTATAAAAAGTATATTGCAATTGGATGATTATAAATTGCAATAGTGCTATTGTTTAAAAATATCATTATTAATCAATATTTATTGTCAATTATTATAAAAGTGTATTGACAGATTGATTTTAGGGTGATAGAATTAATTTAACGTTAAACCTATTCATTTTGTTACTAGGGGTTAGAGGTGAAGATTTTTGATATAGGAAGTGTAACGTTAAACTAACTATTTAATGTGTTCTAAGGAAGGGGATTAAGTTATGAAAAAAAGATTAATAAGTATTACGTTATGTCTTACAATGGTTGTAGCTATGCTCGCTGGATGTAAGGCTCAAAAAGAACCTGCAGTGAATAGTGATACTGTGGCTACTAAAGCTCCAACAGCAACTGTTAAACCAGAAGATCCTAAGGTTGAAGAACCAACGGTAGAACCAATTAAAATTTCTTTAGGTATATGGCCAGAAGATACTCTTACAGCTGACATTGCACTTCATGAAGGGTATGTAACAACTTTTAATGCAACTCATCCTAATGTTGAAGTTGTACCAGCATATTACAAATATGCAACAGACACTTTTGTGTCTTTAGCAGAATCAGGAAATCTTCCTACTATATTTGAATCTTGGTATACCGAACCTCAAAAATTAATAGCAGGTGATTTTGTTGCTGATATTACCGATATTTTACAAGAAAGAGGATGGTTAGATGCAATTAATCCATCCATTAGAGAATTATTATCAAAAGATGGAAGAATCTATGGTATTCCACGTGATGGTTATGCACTTGGTCTTATGCTTAATGTAGAGTTATTCGAAGAAGCTGGTCTAGTTGATGGCGATGGATATCCTATTTATCCAAAGACATGGACAGAATTAGCTGAAACAGCTAAGAAAATCAAAGATGCTACTGGTCAAGCAGGACTTTGTTTATTAGCGAAAGACAATGCGGGTGGATGGCATTTTTCCAATATAGCATGGACATTTGGAGCTACTTTAACTATTGATAACGGCGATGGAACATTTAAAGCAAACGTAAATACACCTGAAGCTATCAGTGCAATGGAATATATTAAATCTTTAAAATGGGATTACGACGTATTAACAGCGGATCCAACCAATGAAGATTGGGGAACTGGTTTTGTTAACCTTGGAACTGGTACTGCAGCTATGTACATAGCAGCCAATGATGCTGTTAATCAACCTACACAAGTAAATGGGCTTCCTGTAGATAAACTTGCTTTAGCAGCATTCCCAGCAGGACCAAATGGAGCACAATTCTCTTTATCCGGTGGTACTCCTTACATGTTCTCTAAAGATGCAACAAAAGAGCAAATTAATGCAGTACTTGATTATCTTGAAATTATGGGTAAAGCACCAGTTGCTACTGATGATGCAATTGCAGGTATGAAAGCTGATGCACAAAATAGAGTAAATAATGGTGTACCTGTAATTCCAAGATTCCCATGTTGGATCGATGCAGAAGTATTAAAGGCAGAAGATCAAATTATTGCTGAGTTTGGTAATGTAGATACTAAGTTATATGAAAGTTATTATAATGCAACAAAAACTGAAGGTAACTTAAGAATGGAAGAACCAGGTTCAGCTCAAGATTTATACGCTGAATTAACAAAAGTAATGCAAGCTGTTATTACTGATAAAAATGCAGATGTTCCATCATTAATGGAAAAAGCAAATACTAATTATCAATCAATTCTTGATGGTCTAAAAAAATAAATAAATAAATAGACGTACGTTGTAATAAGAGACCATTCTTTTCATAGTCTATGATATGGAAAGGATGGTCTTAACTATAAATTTATTAAAAATACATAGTATTAGAACAATATTGACTATTTTTTACATAAATGTTACAATTAATTAAACGTTAAACTATAATTAAATTCATAATACAGTATACGGATATAATTAATGATTACAAACAGTGTAACGTTAAACCAATTTATAATAAGTGGAAGTTATGTTATATGTAATGGGGGATATAATGGATAAAAAGAAAATGAAAGCAAAATCTAAGTCTTTTAGTACACGTGACGCTATTGGTTGGATTGTTATGCTACCGACCCTAATTTTATTTACTTTTTTTGTATGGGAGCCGTTAATTGAAAGTATACGATTATCCTTATATACAGCAAAAGGTATTAGACTTCAAGAATTTGTATGGTTTGATAATTATGTAAAAGTATTTAAACATCCTGATTTTTTACCTGCTTTTAAAAATACATTTGTTTATATAATATGGTCATTGATAATAGGCTTTATGGTACCAATTATTATGGCTATATTAATTACAGAAACGGTGCATTTAAAAAGCTTTTTTAGAGTAGGAGTGTATTTTCCTAACATAGTGCCTGGGCTTGCAACCGTTCTTATTTGGAGCTATTTTTTTAGGCCAGGAAATACTGGTGTTCTTAATATTTTATTATCTAAGATAGGAATACCAGATCAAATATGGCTTACCAATCTAAAACTTACCATTCCTTTAATCATTCTAACAATGACTTGGAAGGGCGCAGGTTCTACCACTCTTATTTATATGGCTGGTTTGGGTAATATTAATTCTGATTTATATGAAGCAGCAACAATCGATGGTGCTGGATTACGTGCAAGAGTAAGATACATAACATTACCAAATATATTTTCATTAGCAAAGACATTACTTATTCTTCAAATAATATCCGTATTCCAAATTCTTTATGAGCCACTTGTTATGACAAATGGTGGACCAAATAACGCAAGTATATCAATCATGCAGTTAGTTTATAATTACGCATTTAGAGATTTTAATTATCCAATGGCTGCAGCATTATCTGTTTTGATATGTATTATTCTTATCCTACTAAGTGGTTTGTATTTCAAACTTACCACTAGAAAAGAGGTGTAGTATGTTTTTTGATAAATATCATACTAAGAAAGAGGGAGTTATTCGGTTTTATGACCTTAACTCAAGGAAAGTAAGAATACTAAGTGTACTTATCTTCTTAATCTGTATTGGATTAGTCGTTGTTGCCGTATTCCCAGCTATCTGGGTATTCCTTGCTAGTTTTAAAGATATAAAAGAATTTAGAAGAAATCCTACTATATTTCCAAACACATTTGACCTAAGTGTATTTATTAAAACATGGAATGATTTAAAATTCGCGAAGTTCTATATTAATTCATTTATTGTAGTAATAGGAAGTGTTATAAGTGCAGTATTCTTTAATGGTTTATTAGCTTATGGGCTTGCTATATTAAAACCTAAAGGATACAAAATTGTATATGGCCTTGTAATGTGGAGTTTATTAATACCTTCAACAACAAGTGTAGTAGCTTTGTTTGTTAATATTAATAAAATAGGCTTAAATCAATCTTTTATACCATTATGGTTAGCACTTGGAGCGAATGCCTTTTATGTTGTGCTATTTAAAGAATTTTTTGAAAGTTTGCCAATTGATTTAATAGAAGCAGCAAAATTAGATGGATGTGGAGTGTTTCAAATATTTGGAAGAATTATGATCCCATTATCAAAATCCATTGTTATGGTAATTACCATATTTTCTATAACAGCAGCATGGTCAGATTTCCTTTTACCCTACTTAATTCTAAATGGTTCTGGGAAAGAAACAGTTATGGTAAGGCTATTTATGTTTCGAACTTCCAATGCAACTGATGTGGAGGTACTAAGAGCAGTAGCTTTTTCAATAATACCTCCAACAATACTATTTTTAGTATTTCAAAAACAAATTACAGAAGGTGCCACAGCAGGTGCTATAAAGGGGTAGAGTATGGCTAAATTAGCAGATGTATATTTTAATACAGATCCTTTTCTTGTAATAGAAGAGGGCTTTAATCCAATATATTCTTTAGTGGCTGAATCGATCTTTGCATTAGGTAATGAATATATGGGAGTACGAGGCTCCTTTGAAGAAGGATATTCGGGTGAGAGTTTAATTGGTTACTATTTTAATGGTGTATATGAAAGTGTCAAAATTACTGGTTCCTCCTATAAAGGAATTATTGATGTCACTGAATTCATGGTTAACTCCGTAGATTATTTCTATGTAAGACTATGTCTAGATGGTGAAATTCTTGATTTACATAAAAGTAAATTTAGAGATTTTAAGCGAGTATTAGATATGAGGACTGGATGTTTGACAAGGTCTTTTGTATGGGTAACAAAGACTGGGAAAGAGATTTATTTAGAATTTGAACGTTTTCTGTCTATGAGCAATTCTCAGATAGCAGGGCAAAAAATCTCTTTTAAACCGCTAAACTTTAGTGGAAATATTAAGGTTGTTGCAGGACTAGATTTTACTTTAATACATAAGATGACAGGTAAAAATCTGTGGACCTGTGAAACACCATATTCATCAGAAAACTACTTAAGTATTCTAGGAACTACTATGAATACAAAACAATCTGTATTTTCAAGTTGTAGCTTTGATGTGGATGCTACTTTTATAAAAGATTTTATTCATATTGATAAAATGGCTCTTAAAGAATTTCAATTATATGTAGAAGAACAAGAAGTTAAGGAATTTAAAAGAGTAGTGAATAACATTGTTTACGTAGATGGACAGGGAGAATCTTTTAGTGAGTTTAAAGCTAAATACATAGAATCAAAAGCAATACTAGAAAAATATAAATATGGGGTACTTAAACTTGAGCATATAAGATGGTGGAAAAACGCGTGGGAGCAATCTGATATTGTCATAGATGGTGATGAGTTAAATCAGCAAGGAATCAGATTTTGTATATTCCAGATGCATCAAACTTATCATGGAGCAAGAAAAGGAACTAACATTGGAGCAAAAGGTTTGACAGGTGAAGCATATAGTGGCAATGCCTTTTGGGATACAGAAACTTATTGTTTGCCTTTTTATATATTTAATAATAAAGAGGCAGCGAAAAACCTGCTAGAATATCGTTATATGACATTAGCAGACGCTAAAAAACGAGCAAAAGAATTAGACTGTGATGGAGCATTTTATCCCATTGCTACCATAAGTGGTAAAGAATGTTGTAGTTTATGGCAACATGCTAGCTTACAACTTCAAGCTTCCACAGCTGTTGCTTATGGAATATGGTTTTATGACAAGATAATAAAAGATGACGAATTCTTATTTCAAAAAGGAATAGAAATGCTAGTTGAAATTAGTAGAATGTTAGTTACGAGAGGGGATTGGAATTCTGACAGAACAAAATATGGTTTTTATGGGGTAATGGGCCCAGATGAGTTTCAAATGATGGTTCATAACAATTGTTATACTAATTATATGGCTAAAGTAACTCTTAACTATACACTTTCCGTTTTAGAACGCCTAAAAGAAATCGATATTAATGGTTACAGCACTTTTCTAAAAAAGATGGAACTTAGTAGGGGAGAGTGTAATATGTGGTCCATTATTGCAGAGCATATTTATATTCCTTACGATGAAAGAACTAAAATATTCGAACAACATGATGGATTTTTTCACCTTCCACATGTAGATGTAGATAAAATTCCAATTGAGGAATTTCCTCTTTATCATCATTGGACATATGATAGAATCTACCGAAATGATATGATTAAGCAACCAGATGTGTTAATGATGATGTTATTACATAATTCAGATTTTAGTCAGGAGCAATTAGAAAGTAATTATAACTATTATGAACCTAGATGTATTCATGAAAGTTCTTTATCACCCTCCGTACATTCTATCTTAGCTAGTCAATTGTATAAGCATAAGAAGGCATATGATTATTTTGGTTTTGCCACTCGAATGGATCTTGATAATTATAATAGAAATACTGGAGAAGGGCTCCACACCACTTCCATTGCAGCTGCTTGGATGAATATTGTATATGGTTTTGGTGGACTAAGAACAGACGGAGATAAACTAGTTTTGAATCCTTCCATTCCAGCAAATTGGAAAGGATATTCTTTTAGAATCTGTTATGAGGATGATGTTATCTTAGTAGAGGTTAAAAAAGAACGTGTATTAATATCTAATTTATATAATAAAAAAATTAAGCTTAAAATTTATAATGATATTGTAGAACTTGGTAATTCACAGATAGAGCTTGACATTCCATCCAAATTACAAGGAT
>JAEWHU010000129.1 GCA_023387635.1 Bacillota bacterium | reverse complement strand
GAGTAATATCTTCTACTAAGTTATCATTAACATAGTCAAAAATAAGATTGAATTTTTCCACGTATTCTTTTTGTTTACTTATTTTTAGATCGGGGAAAAGATTACCAGTATTCATATATTTTCTGGCAGTAAGCACAAATATTTGTATAATTTTTGAATAGATGAAAGCTTCGGTTAAGGGTTCATTATTGATGTATTCATCCTTAATTGATAGCAAAAGATGGTTTAATTCGCTATATATATCAGGTGAGTTGCTTTTGGTAAGTAGGTATGGTTGTAATAGAATTGGGAATATACTAGTAAATCCTTTTAGATTACCAATAATTGAAAAATCAAATTGTAATATAATACGACTTCCTGTTGGTGGTGCATAAAGCTCGTGCAATTCACCAGGGGGAATCATTAGAATATCGCCTACATGTAAGATATATGAGGATTTATTAATTACTACTTTGTAATGCTCCTCAAGAGGCATAATAATCTCCATAGCAGTATGCCAGTGTATAGGATAATCTTCATATTCTCTGTTTAAATATAGTATTATGGATGAATTCTTTTCATAAGTAACCTGTTCAAAAACACCATCTAATATTTTTATCATAGAAGCCTCCCTCTTATTAAAATATCTTATTGTAAGTAGATATAATAAGATACAAATTAATATATTCCATACAATACATAAGTTTAGTTAGTAAATTAACCTACGTTATAAATTGCTATATTTTAATACATAGAATAATTGGTAAAAAGTTTTAAAAATATACTATTATAGTATGATATATTAATCAAAAAGTAAATAAGAATTACAAAATATTCTAATAATATTAGCGAATATTATATAAAATGTTATATTGTTAGCAAGTTATGATAAAAATATAGCAATAACTGGGGAGTATTGTGAGTGGATATACGTTAAAATGGGCTTAGCATTATAAAATTATTCTATTTAATCATATCAAGATGTACATTATACACAATAAAATCAAAAATGTAAGTACATAAAAGTGAATAGAAGTATTCGCTAAGCAATTTATACAACAATAGCATATCTTACATATTGCCATTTAGTTAAGAGGGAGAAATAATGAACGGACTAATACATAATAGCATTAAAATTAATGAATATAAGGATAGGGCCAAACAATTAGTAAGTAAAATGACATTAGAAGAGAAATGTTTTCAGATGTTACATAAGGCACCTGCTATTGAACATCTTGGAGTAAAATCTTACAATTGGTGGAATGAAGCGCTACATGGAGTAGCAAGAGCTGGTGTAGCTACTGTATTTCCCCAGGCAATAGGGTTGGCGGCCACCTTTGATGAGGAACTAATTGAAAGTATTGGTGATTTAGTGTCTACAGAAGGAAGAGCTAAGTTTAATGTTCAACAGGAGTTTGAAGATACTGATATATATAAAGGAATTACATTCTGGGCACCAAACGTTAATATATTTAGAGATCCTCGTTGGGGAAGAGGTCATGAAACATTCGGAGAAGATCCATATCTTACATCTAGATTGGGTATTCGTTACATATATGGATTGCAAGGACACGATGAAAATTATTTAAAATCTGCTGCTTGCGCAAAACATTTTGCAGTACACTCAGGTCCTGAGGATGTGCGCCATAGCTTTAATGCGATTGTATCCAAGCAGGATATGAATGAAACCTACTTGCCTGCTTTTAAAGCTTGTGTTAAAGAAGGAAAAGTTGAAGCTGTAATGGGAGCATATAACAGAACCAATGGTGAACCATGTTGTGGTAGTGAATATTTGTTGAAAGAAGTGCTACGTGATGAATGGGGATTTGATGGTCATGTGGTATCAGATTGTTGGGCAATTAAGGATTTTCATATGTACCATCATGTAACAAGCAATGCTTTAGAATCAGTTGCATTAGCGGTTAATATGGGGTGTGACTTAAATTGTGGAAACTTATTTCTCTATCTATCTGAAGCGGTTAAACAGGGGTTAGTATCTGAAGATAAAGTGACAGAATCGGTGGAAAGGCTGTTTGTTACACGTATGAAACTTGGATTATTTGATGAACCAAGTAAGGTTCCATATAATGTAATGACATATGATTTAGTAGATTCAAAGGAAATGAAAGAAAAAAATTTAGATGTATCTAAAAAAAGTATAGTACTTCTAAAGAATGAGAATAATTTACTTCCATTAAACAAAAATAAGTTAAAAAGTATTGGTGTAATAGGTCCAAATGCTAATAATCGTAGGGCATTAGTAGGTAATTATGAAGGAACTTCTTCTAGATATGTCACTATAAGTGAAGGAATTCAAGATTATGTAGGTGATGATGTAAGAGTTTTCTATTCGGAAGGTTGTCATCTATATAAGGAGAAGGTTGGAGGGCTTAGTATTAATAATGACCGACTTTCTGAGATTAAAGCAGTATGTAGGGAAAGTGATGTTGTTATAGCATGTATGGGACTAGACTCTGGACTTGAAGGAGAAGAAGGAGATGAAGGAAACCAATATGCAAGTGGTGACAAACCTAACTTAAATTTACCAGGTTTACAAGAAGAAACATTAAAGGTTATATATGAAAGTGGTAAGCCAGTAGTGTTAGTGCTATTATCTGGAAGTGCCTTAGCAATTAATTGGGCAGATGAACATATACCTGCAATTATTCAAGGATGGTATCCAGGTGCTGAGGGTGGTAGGGCAATTGCAGAAGCTATTTTTGGTGAATATTCACCTGAAGGTAAATTACCAATTACCTTCTATCGTTCTACAGAGGAACTCCCAGAATTTACTGACTACTCCATGGAAAACAGAACCTATCGTTACATGAAGACGGAAGCATTATATCCCTTTGGATATGGATTGTCTTATACTAACTTTACAATAGATAGGGTTAATATTGATACTAATGTTATTACAGGTAAGGGTATTAATATACAACTTAAAGTAACCAACACAGGTAACATGAGAGGAAGAGATACCATTCAAGTATATGTTAAAGCAGAAAGTCCAGATAAACCTAATCCACAATTAAAAGCTTTTACCAAAATTGATTTAGAAGTGAATCAGGAGAAAGAAATTGACATTCATCTTCCACTAACAGCTTTTTCTCTTTGCGATAAGGAGGGGAAAAGATTAGTAGAACCAGGTACTTACACAATCCATATAGGTGACTCTCAACCTGATCAAAGAAGTATTATTTTAACGGGTAAAAAACCTTATAGTATTGAAGTAATAGCAGAGAATTTAATGGAGATATTGAAGTAGAATCGAAACAACAGGAGAGGCAATTATGAGAGAAAGAAAAAAGATAGTAATAGGAATACTGATTATATTTGCAATCGTGCTTGTGTTTGTACTAATACCAAAAAATAAAGATGTTAATTTTAAAGAAAAATATGCAGGTGTTGATAATCTGAATGCAGATGTTGAAGGGATTGGACGTGAGGATACATATGCCAAGTATTTAGAAGCCCATGCTACAGCTGCTTATCCAACTGAGGACATCCATATTGATATAGCAAATTACACACAAGCACAAGGAGTACAGCTTCTTAAAGAATTCGAAGGTGAGAAAGATGTTATATTAACTGAGGAAGATTCCTATGTAGAATGGAAAGTTGATGCACCAGAAGCAGGTATGTATCAAATTCATATGAATTATTTTACAGTAGAGGGCCGTGGCGTAGATATTGAACGAAAGTTATATATTAATGGGGAAGTACCTTTTCTAGGCGCAGATGCCCTTAGTTTCTCAAGACTTTGGACTAATAAGAAGGAAGTAATAAGGGATAATCAAGGGAATGATATACGTCCTTCTCAGATAAACATTCAAGCTTGGACGAGGGCATATTTTAAAGACGATATGGGATATTATACGGAACCATATACCTTCTATTTGGAAAAGGGAATTAATACAGTAGGGCTAGAATCTGTGAATGAACCTGTTGTTATAAAGTCATTGACGTTAACAGCAATCAGGGAAAATATATCTTATGCAGAATACAAAGAAAATACAACAAATAGTTTATCATCCGATTTATCATTAGATTATAAGCAAGTAATACAAGGAGAAGATTCTACCTTACGTTCATCACCATCTTTGTATGCTATCTATGATAGATCAGCACCGAATACTGAACCGTATAGTGTTTCAGACATACGATTAAACATGATTGGTGGTAATGCTTGGAGGGTTCCTGGTCAGTGGATTGAATGGGAAATAAGTGTTCCAGAGGATGGCTACTATAATATAAACATAAAAGGAAGACAAAATTATAATAGGGGATTTGTTTCTACAAGAACATTATATATTGATGGAAAAATTCCATTTAAAGAAGTTGAAAATTTAAGTTTCGATTATAGTAATGAATGGGAATCAATAACTCTTTCAGATGAGGGTAATAAGGAATATGAATTTTACTTAACCGAAGGAACTCATACTCTTCGAATGGAAGTAACACTAGGTGACTTAGGGGATGTATTAAACGATATGAATGAATCTGTATATCGTTTGAACGAAATATACAGAAAAATTCTTATTTTAACCGGTACAACACCTGATAAATACCGTGATTATAAAATAGATAAGGTATATCCAGAAGTAATTGAAGGAATGGATTTGGAAAGTAAAAGAATATTTAAATTAATTGACGATATAGTTGAAATTACTGGAGAGAAAGCAAATCAGGTTGCATCATTACAAACACTTGCAGAACAACTTGAGAAATTTGTCAAAAATCCAGATAAAATTCCGAAAGCTTTTGGAAACTTTAAAGAAAATATTAGTGCTATGGGTACTACAATTCGTACCTTAAGTGAAGCACCACTAGATATTGATTACATTACCATAACTGGTTTGAATGAAGAACCAGCAAAGGTAAAAGTGAATTTTGTGGATAAAGCTATACATGAAATAAAATCTTTTGTTGCTTCCTTTACCGAAGACTATAATGCAGTTGGAGATGTATATGCAAAAGACGAAGCAATTGAAGTATGGATTTTATCAGGACGAGATCAAAGTACAGTATTAAAATCAATGATAGATGATTCTTTTACTCCTGAATCGAATATTGCTGTTAATGTTAAATTAGTTGAAGCAACTGTCCTATTGAATGCTGTGATATCAGGAACTGGACCAGATGTAGTATTATCTGCGACACAAGGAGAGCCAGTTAATTATGCACTACGTAATGCGGTGGAAGACTTGACACAATTTGAAGGATATGAAGAAGTTTTTGAAGCATATAATCAAAGTGCATATACACCTTTTATGTTTGAAGGTGGAATATATGGAATACCAGAGACACAAAATTTTAGTGTACTATTCTATCGTACCGATATTTTAGAAGATCTTGATATAGAAGTTCCACAAACTTGGGATGATTTTATTAATATTCTTCCAACCATTAATCAAAACAATATGACAGCAGCAGTTCCTTCATCAGAGTTATCTGTTTATTTTGCCCTATTGTATCAGAATGGTGGAGCATTATATGATGACGATGGAAAAAGTACGGTAATTAGCTCTGAAAGTGGTGTCAATGCTTTTGATACATTCACAAAACTATTCACCCAGTACAAATTGCCTGTTATATATGATTTTCCGAATCGTTTCCGTTCTGGTGAGATGCCTATAGGTATACAAGATTATAGTTTGTTCAACACCTTGGTTGTATTTGCACCAGAAATAAGAGGATTATGGGATTTCACTTTAATACCAGGTACTTATAGGGAGGATGGCACCATTGACCATTCAAGTCATACATCAAGTACGAGTTCCATGTTATTAAAACAGGATAATGAAGTAGTGAAACAGAATTCATGGAAATTCTTAAAGTGGTGGTCCAGTGCCGAAACACAATTGCGTTTTGGTCAAGAAATGGAAAGTGTATTAGGTGCCTCAGCTAGATATGCCACAGCTAATATGGAAGCATTTGAAATGTTATCCTGGAGTAGTAGCCAGATGGAAGTTTTGAAAGAACAACGTTCATGGACCGTTGGTATAAGGGAAATTGCAGGTGGTTATTATACAGGTCGACATATTACAAATGCTGTTAGAAAGATTATTTTTGCCAATGAAGAACCACGTGAAACACTGTTAGATTATTCAAGAACGATTAATGACGAGATATTAAAGAAGCGACTTGAATTTGGAATGGATGATAGATAGGGGGAGAAAATGATAACATTTTTAAAGAAGTACATAAAAAAGAAAAAGAAAGATGCCAGTATTTCATGGAAAAAAGCAAAGCTTTCTAAGACATATTATCTGTTTTTAGCACCCTATGCAATATTATTTACGTTATTTTATATAGTACCAGTAATAACATCATTGGTTCTAAGTTTTACCTATTATAACGTGTTAGAACCACCTAAATTTGTTGGTTTGCAGAATTATATAAATTTAATATTGGCAGATGATGTATTTTTAATAGCAGTTAAAAACACATTTATACTTGCTGCCATTACAGGACCTGTAGGATACCTTGCAGCATTTTTATTTGCATGGTTTATAAACGAATTACCAAAGTATTTGCGAGCATTTGCAGTAGTTATATTTTATGCACCTACTATCTCAGGGCAAGTATATTTAATATGGTCTATTATGTTTTCGGGAGATGCCTATGGTTACATTAATGCTTTCTTAATTAATTTAGGAATTATTAATGCACCGATATTATGGCTTACGAATCCTCAGTATATGTTAACTGTAGTAATTATTGTTACTTTATGGATGAGTCTTGGAACTGGTTTCTTAGCCTTTGTAGCAGGTTTGCAAGGTGTTGATCAAGCCCAATATGAGGCAGGATATATAGACGGAATAAAAAATAGGTGGCAAGAACTTTGGTACATTACATTACCTAGTATGAAACCTATGCTATTATTTGGTGCAGTTATGACAATTACCCAATCCTTTGGGGTGGCAGATGTTCCAATGGCTTTAACTGGTTTTCCAAGTACAGACTATGCAACTCAAACGGTAGTAACACACTTAATTGATTATGGTTCTATAAGATTTGAGATGGGTTATGCTTCTGCTATTGCAACACTTTTATTTATTACTATGATTTTATGTAATAAACTAATTCAAGCAATGTTGCGCCGTGTAGGAACCTGATGACATATAAGATGGAGAAAAAAGCTATGAAAATAAAAAAGCTTCTTAAGCGAAGAAAACCGAATCGTTCCAAAACAGGAGATATCGGAATCTATATATTATTAATAATGTTTGGTATATTTATGGCATTTCCATTAGTGTATGCAATAAATAGTGCATTTAAACCTTTGAACGAGATTTTTGTATATCCACCGAGAGTATTTGTACAGAACCCAACTTTAGATAATTTTCAAGATTTATTTGTTATTATGGGTAAATCATGGGTGCCATTTTCAAGATATTTGTTTAACACAACATTTATTACTGTGGTTGGTACCTGTGGACACCTCTTAATATCTTCAATGGGTGCATATGTATTAGCAAAGTATAATTTTCCTGGGAGTAAAGCATTTTTTAATATAGTAGTAATAGCACTTATGTTTAACGGATATGTTACTGCAATTCCAAACTACCTTATAATGTCAAGGATCGGGTGGGTTGATACCTATCTAGCAATAGTGATACCTGCTTTTGCATCCCCTATGGGATTGTTTCTAATGAAACAGTATATGGAGGGT
>JAEWHU010000097.1 GCA_023387635.1 Bacillota bacterium | reverse complement strand
TGATTTCTAACTATATTTTCTCCATCCTCTTCTAAATCACCAGTTAAAAGTAAATCGAATTCTTTATAAGTTACACTAAGAACAGTAGAATAAGCATTTTTAGATGATGCTATATAGGTACTACTTGGATGTAAACATGTGATTATGATATCTCCATCTTTTATGGTATCCCCTTCTTTTATAGTTAAAACGTTAATTCCTTTCTTTAAGGCAAGGGAAACCATATCTTCATATGCTTCATCAACAAGGTTGGTATAAGGTAAAATAAGATTTTTAATCTGAATTCTACCTTCGTAATAAATCTTATCTCCCACATTACTCTTATCCTCCATATTAGTAATTAGTTCATGTATTCCTGATATATGGTCTGCATCTAGATGTGTTATAAATACATAGTCTAACTCCCAGATTCCACTAGACTTTAAAAATGGCATTATTCTATACTTACCTAACTTAGATACATTAGAACTTCCTCCATCTACTAAATAAGTGGTGTTTGTGGGACTTTTTATAAATATACTATCCCCTTGACCTACATCAAGAAAGGTTATATAGAACTTATCTTTCGGGTTGATAAATAGTATAATCAAACAGAATAATAGAAGGATACTTTTTTTATGTATCTTCTTCATATTAATTAAGACAAATACGATAATCACAACATAATAACTTATAATTACGCTGTTCATAGGCTTTCCAACTAAAATATTAGCATAAGGCAAAGAGATACTAAGGTTACAGATTTTATCATATATTTTAAGAACGATATAAGCTCCCCCAACTACAAACTCACCAAATGGTAAAAAAACTAAACCTATTAGTCCTGCTATTAAACCTAAAAGAATTAAGATAGAACTTAAAGGTAGGATAAGTAAATTTACTAAGATACCATAGATAGGAACTTCATAAAAATAATATAATATGATAGGTAAAGTAACAACTTGAACACTTACACTTACGATGAGCCCATCTAGCAATTTAGTTTTTATATTTAACATAGCTTGAAACATAGGAACTAAAAATGCAATGGCAAGAATTGCTCCAAAAGATAATAAAAATCCTGCATTTAATATTTCAAGTGGGGACTTTATAAGGATGATAAGTGCGCTTAGTGAAGTAGCAGTTAGAACATCATAGGTTCTACCGATTAATTTACCTATTAATAAGCAGATTAACATAACAACTGAGCGATTGGTTGATACACTAAAGTTAGTTAGAATACCATAAGATAGAATAAGAAATACTGATATAACAGTTATAAGATAAGTTGGTAATTTAGTTTTGTTTAATAACGCATACAGTGCAGTACCAAGTAAGGATACATGAAGTCCAGATATAGCTAATATATGTGATATTCCACTTTGTGAGTATAAAGCTTTTATATCCTCATCTAGCATATACGTTTCACCCAATATCATTGCGGATAATATATTTGCTTCTGTTTTCGGTAAGATAGATTCATAAACATTAATGACTTTTTTCTTAAGGGTATATAGTGATTGATAATAATAAGAATAATCAGAATTGATAATAGAAATGTCCTTTTCTTTTATTTTATATTCTATTTTTCGGATTTTATTATATTGAAATTCATCGAATTGACCTGGATTTGAAGCTTTTTGAAATTTTATTAGTTGGCCTTTTACTAAGACTGTATTGCCGATTTTCGTATTAAGATTAGAAGAAGTTGTTACTTTGATTTGTTTACAAGAATATTCTATATTATCTACGGTAACTTTATTATTAGTAAGAATTAGGATTCGATAATCTTCTCTATCCTCTACTTTCTTTATTTTACCTTCTACCGTACAATTTATCTTACTATCAAATACCTCATCCATACCATATGGTTTCATTTGCTCTTTTAATAAGTAATGTCCCATAAAAAACAAGATTGGAATACCAAAAAGGAATAGAAAACTATTAATTTTTAATCTTTGGCTCTTACTTAAAAAATATGCGGTACCTATAAATAGCATAATACTTATAATATAAATCCATACTGTATCAAAGGAATACAATATCATACCAAAACTATAAGCCCAAAAAAAGCAGACGATAGGCCTTTTTATATTCAATTTACATCTCCTCTCTCTATAGATAAAAGCCTAGTTTAATTATTATCATAGTAAACTAGGCTTTTCTTTAGGTCAAATTATTTACTTCCTTCAACTATTTCTAAATTTCGTTCAAATAGAATATCCAAAGGAATACTATCACGGTAAGTTTTTTTTGTAGCGCCATTTATAGTGAATTGCACTTTATTAATTGTTGATAATTCAACAAGAGAATTAACGATAGAATATATTACAACTTCGTCATTCACACCCGGCACCTTATCTAAGAATTTTTCATTAAAATCCACATAACAGATGCCATCTTTAGTGCTAACCTTAATTAGCTTTGTGTCAGTAGGTAAAGTATTTATCATACCTTCTTCTTTTGGCCCTTCGATTAAACGCTCTAATATTAGTTTTTCTATAGAAGTATTACCAAAGTTAGTAATTCTTAAATTAGAATCTACTAGTGCATTTCCATTTTCATTTGCAAAATAGACTTTAATTTCAACATCTTCTAAACCTGTGTTCATCACGAAATCATCATTTTCCAAGCGACCAACTGGTTTATCATTATTCCCTGTAAGCGGAAGTCCGCCTACATAAAAATCAATTGACTCAATCTCTTCTAATTGACATAATGTCTTGACTAATGCTGCCCGATATAAAACTTCCGTAATACTATTAATTTTATAGTAGTCATTGGTAAAATATATACTAAATCTTTTATCTTCATCAAATTGGTACTTTTCAATAATAGCATCTTCTGGTTGTACTTTTTTATAAGAAAAATCCTTTGGATCAGAATTTAACTTTTTTAATAATTCATCAACTTTCTCTTCTTTTGTAATGCTTTTAACAAGATATTTTTCAGTAACTAATTTAGTTTCATTTTTATCCATATAATAGATTAAAATTTCACCAGCTTTTAATTCTTCTTTTTCATTATCATAATCATCCTTACTACAGCCTACCATGGATAAAAGCATTAATACTGCAACAAAGATAAAGGATGTTTTATATACATATGAACCTTTATATCTAAACTTTACATTCATATTTTGCTTCAAACTTTTCACCCCTTAGCACGTTTTTTGCGCTCAACTTTCTATACAATATAATTTATTGGTACACGAACTGTAAATGTAGAACCTTCATTTTCTTCACTATGAACCTTAATAGCTCCCTTGTGCATATGAATAACATTCTTTGTAATGGATAATCCAAGTCCAGTACCACCAGTTCCTCTCGAACGAGCCTTGTCCACTCGGTAGAACCTATCAAATATAAAATCTTTAGCCTCTTCTGGAATTCCAATTCCTGAATCAGATACTTTAACATAAAAATATTTATGATCCGCGTTTAATGATACACGAACCCATCCATCCTCAGTATTATATTTAATGGCATTTTCTATCAGATTAGATAACGCTAAAGATAATTTCACTTCATCAATTTCTGCTGTAACAGGCCTAAAACTTTCATATACAAGTTCAATATTACTCTTCTTTGCTATAGGCCTTAAACGTTTTAATACTTGTTCTAATAATTCATTGATCTTAACTGAAGTAATATTCAAATCACTAGCAGTTTTATCTAATTTAACCAAAGATAATAAATCATTAATAATTTTATTTTCACGTTCAATCTCTTCTGCAATATCCACTAAGAATTCACGGTACAATTCAGGACTAGCGTTCTCTTGCATAAGTAATGAATCTGCAAGTACTTTTATTGACGTTATTGGGGTCTTTAATTCATGGGATACGTTTGATACAAATTCTTGTCTTGAACGTTCTAAATTCTTCATCCTAAGAAGCATTTGATTTAAAGAATTAGATATTTGATCTATCTCATAATATCCATCAATACGAACTTCTTCATCCATATATCCTTCTGTAATGTGCTCAATAGCCTTTCTTAAGTTGACAAAAGGCTTCGCAAATACACCTGAGAGGAAAAATGCAAATACACCAATAACAATGCTGATTGTCATGTAAATAATAGATGCTTTTTGAACTAACACTTTAGACATGTCCTCTATGCTCTTGGTAGAGAAATTCATAATAATAACACCCATAATTTCTTTTGTATTATTTGCAGTATTCAAAGTGTTTGTAGCATTTTTAGTGTTTTTAGTATTCTGAATAATTGGAATTGTCATCTCTATACGATTGTCCCTTTTGATATGTTCATAACTGTCCACACCTCTTAGGCCTTTAATTACATCCTCGTTAACTAAATAGTTACCATCCTCAATACCAAAGGTATCCTTTAATATATTAAGACGATTATCTACAACGATTATTCTTCCTTCATATATACTAGCCATCCTAATTATTTCTGTATTGACTTCTTCAATTGAATTATTGGATATATAACCACTTGTCAACAGAAGGTTAATTAATGTAGTACTTTGACTTTGCATCTCATTCTTTCTATCTTCTATTGCTTTAGTCTCATAAGTACTAACCATCCCCATAGTTACGGGGATGGTTGGAATAATACCAATTATAATGAGTACCACTAGTAAATTTACTCTCATGCTTTTAAAAAACCATAATTTTTTTCTAATCTTGGAAAAAATAGCCCACACCCCATTTTGTATGTATATATTTTGGTTCACTAGGATTATCCTCAATCTTTTCACGTAATCTACGTATATGAACGTCAACAGTTCTTACATCACCAGGGTAATCATATCCCCAAACAATATTAAGAAGATTTTCACGGCTATAAACTTTATTCGGATTGAAAATAAGTAATTCTAGTAAATCGAATTCTTTTGCTGTTAAATTTACTTCTTTACCACTAACATAAACTCTTCTAGATTCACAATCAATTTTTAATTCTTTAAAAGTTATTACTTTTGAAGCTGCTTCTTGAGATTTTTTTGTACTCCTACGCATAATTGCTTTAATACGTGCCTTGACCTCAAGTATATTAAAAGGTTTTGTTATATAATCATCTGCTCCATATTCAAGACCTAGAATCTTGTCCATATCATCACCTTTAGCAGTAAGCATAATAATAGGCATGCTAGAAAACTCTCGTATTTGTTGACACACTTCAAAACCTGTCAATTTTGGAAGCATTACATCTAAAAGTATAACGTCGTATTCTCTTTTTTTAGCAGCTTCTAATGCTTCTTCGCCATCATAAGCACAATCTACTTCCATTCCGTCTTGTTCAAGACTAAACCGTATACCTTTTACAATCAATTTTTCATCGTCTACAACGAGTACTTTTTTTCCCACGATTATCACCTCATATATTTTATTTCAATTACTTTATTGCAATTTTATCACTAATTTTATTGTATACAGAATCTTTTATACCAGAAATATTTTTAATTTCTTCAATAGATTTAAATCCATTATTTTCACTACGATATTCAATAATGCTTTGGGCTTTCGCTTCACCAATTCCTGGTAGAGTCATTAGTTCTTCTTTAGTAGCCTTATTTAGATTCACTTTACTAGAAGTCTCACCTAAAACAGATGCTTTCCCAAAAGCATTCCCTGTAGTTATATTTCCTGTACCTTGTTCTACTTCTTCTTTTGTTGGAATATAGATTTGTTCTCCATCTACAAGAATGGCTGCCTGATTAACAGCTTCATTAGAAGCTTCTTTTGTTAAACCGCCAGCCAATTCTATTAATTCTACTAATCTAGTATTTTCATTTACTACATAGACATCTGGATTATTCACTGCTCCACACAAGTGGACATAAATTAATTTTTCCACTTCCACTACCTCTTGATTTTGCTCTGTCACCTCAGCTACAGCTGAGTCATCTAAAGATGAGTCAGCAATTTCATTAGATACTAACTTATTATCAAGAGATACAATGGGAGAATTAGATTTATTTATTTTACAGCTATAGAAAATTCCTGTTAAGAGTATAAATAAAATAAGACTTCCTATTTTTATCAATGTTTTACACTTCATAAAAATCCTTTCTAAATGCTTTTATTTTGCATTTTAAAAAGGCTATACAATACCGTATCCTCAATACTAATTGTATAATTCTATTCTACCTAATAAACTTAGTGATTACAATAGTTAAATCGAAAAATTTTAATTGTAAGAAAATCGTAAAATATACCTATTCCCATTTAAAAGTTATAATTCCTCCAATTATTAATGCTAGGCCAATTAATTTTCTCCATTCAAACCTAACCTTTTCAATTCCAAACAAACCGAATAATTCAATTCCGTAAGCAACTAATAATTGGCTTGTTATTATAATCATTATGGCTTTGGCTGGTCCTAATGTACCTACACTTTTAATAACGGTATAAGTAATAAATGCTCCCATAGCTCCACCAAGAAGCATATATTTATTATCTATTTTCATAAGAGATGCAAAATTACCTTCTCTTCCTGTTACAAGCCAAGCTACTATACAAACGATTAATGCACTAAATTGAACAAAGGTCGATGAAACCCATATACTTGTTTCTTTGGTAACACCTGAATTAAAAACTCCTTGAATACTCATTAAAGCACCAGATATAATTGCAATGATTAATCCTATCATATTTTTTCCCTTCTAAAAGATATATTAGTTTAGAATATATTTAGTCAAAAAGCCTTATAAAATAGCTATTTTTATAGCTTAACTATTTACATAGTATAACTATTTCACATAGTTTAACTATTTTATATAGTTTAACTATATCTTTACCTTATTAAGGAAATATATACAATCAACTCAAATTTTAAGAAAGTTTTGAATTCAAAAAAAAGCAATAATCTATGAAAATTAGCATTCTAGGAAAAGCAATAAACTATGAAAATTAGCATTCTAGGAAAACAATTATTTTAGAAAACAATTATTTTAAAAGCAATGATTTTATAAGCAATGATTTTAAAAGCAATGATTTTAAAAAGCAATGATTTAGTAAAAACATTTTTCTAATATGCTTATCATAGTATCAATATTCTCTTTCGTTATAATTAACGGTGGTAAAAAACGTATTGTATTGTTGCCTGCACCATAAAGAATTAATCCGCTCTCCATTGCTCTACTTATTATCGGCTTTACTGGTAGATTAAATTCTAGTCCTTGAATTAATCCCTTACCCCTTCTCTCTATGATAAAGTCATATTTCTCTACTAGTTCATTTAATTTCATTACTAAATAAGGTGCAACTTCATTTACATTATTTAATATATTTTCTTTTTCAAAAAGGTCAAATACCTTATCAATAGCCGTACAAGCAAAAGGATTCCCACCATAAGTGCTACCATGATCTCCTAGTTCAAATGCACTTGACACTTTATTTGTTGCGGCAAACGCACCAACTGGTACACCACAACCAAGAGCTTTTGCACTAGTTACAATATCTGGTTTGATATTGTAACTTTCATAAGAAAACATAGTTCCTGTTCTACCCATACCACATTGAATCTCATCTAATATTAGTAATATATCTTTTTCATCACATAGGTTTCTAATCTGATGCAAGAAGTCTGGGTTTGCTTCGTATATCCCACCCTCACCTTGAATTACTTCAAGTATGATTGCGCAAGTTTTTTCATTTACTTTTTGTATAACACTATCGTAATCGTTTAAATTAGCAAATACTGCTCCATTAAGAAGCGGTTCAAAAGGCTCTCTATATTTTTTATTTCCAGTAACCGATAGTGCACCTAAACTTCTTCCGTGAAAAGACTGTTCCATAGATATAATTTCGCTATCGCACTTACCATGCTTTTTAAAGTAATATTTTCTAGCTAACTTTATTGCTCCTTCTACTGCTTCTGTTCCACTATTCGTAAAAAACACTCTGTCCATACCCGTAGCTTTTAAGAATTTTTTAGATGCCTGAATCGCAGGAATGTTATAATAGTAATTTGAAGTATGTATTAACTTATCTATTTGTTCCTTTAGGGCATCATTATATTCTTTATTCCCATAACCCAAAGCATAGACTGCTATCCCAGCACCAAAATCAAGATATTGCTTTCCATAGATATCGTATAAGTATACACCTTCACCTTTATCAAGTAAGATTTCATATCTTCCATATGTATGCATTAATAATTCATCCGCTTCTTTAATATAATCCATTAGAACTACCCCCTTTTATATTTCATGATAAATTTTCGATATTAATTTCACCATTATTTTATTAATTTTTCGTTGTCATATAATAGTTCTTCATTATTCAATATTGCTGTTCCAATACCTCGATTGGTAAAAAATTCAAGCAATAAGCAGTGCTCAATTCTTCCATCAAGTATATGCACTCTAGACACTCCATTATGTACCGCATCAATACAGTTCTTTAGTTTTGGAAGCATTCCTCCTCCAATATAACCACTACCAATTAATTCATCCGCTTTATCCAGTGTTAAAACAGATATAAGAGTACTTTTATCAGATGGATCTGTATAAACGCCTTCAATGTCTGTTAAAAATGCAAGTTTTTCAGCTCCAATTGCTGTGGCTATTGCACAAGCGGCATCATCAGCATTTATGTTATAAGCGTTAAAATCATCGTCTAGACCTATGGGAGCAATAATAGGTACAAAATCATTGGCTATTAAGGTATTAATTAATTCTGTATTTACACTAGTGATATTACCTACAAAGCCAATATCCTGACCATTCACAAGTTTTTTCTCTACTTTTAGAGTGCAACCATCCTTGCCACTAATTCCTACTGCTTTCACGCCTAATTGCTCTAACATTCCAACAAGCCCCTTGTTTACTTTGCCAAGAACCATCTCGGCAACTTCCATGGTTTGTTCGTCAGTAACTCTAAGTCCTTCTACAAATTCTGGTTCTTTTCCTAACATATTTACCCATTTGCTTATTTCTTTGCCACCACCATGAACGATAATTGGTTGCATACCAACTAATTTAAGCAATGCTACATCTTTAATTACATTTAACTTAAGGCTATCATGGGTCATAGCGCTACCGCCATATTTTACTACTACTTTTTTATTATTGAATTTTTGTATATATGGCAGGGCTTCAATTAATGTCTGCGCTTTAAATAATATTTGTTCCATATGTTCCACTATTAACATTACCTTCCATTCTATGAGCGATAATCCGCATTAATTTTTACATAATCATAAGTTAAATCACATCCCCAAGCAGTAGCTGTGGCATCGCCCATCTTAACATCTGCTACGGCTGTAACCATTTTTTCTGATAGGATTTTTGTTGCTAATTCCTCACTATAATCTGTTGCCATTCCATCCATTACTAATTGTAAACTTCCAGCGGCACTTTCTATAAATAGATCTACTTTATCTGGATCAAATTCCACCCCAGAATATCCCATTGCACATAGGATTCTTCCCCAATTTGCGTCATTTCCATAAACAGCTGTCTTTACTAAGCTAGACGTTATAATTGACTTACTTAAAATGATTGCTTGAGACTTTTGGGCAGCCCCAATTACTTTCGTTTCAAAAAGTTTGGTTGCACCTTCACCATCTGCTGCCATTTGTTTTGATAAATTTATAGTAACCATACTTAAGGCTTTCACAAATATATCATAGTCATCATTTTTAGTGGTTATCTCTTCATTGCCAGCTAACCCATTCGCTAAAATAATAAGTGAGTCATTGGTTGAAGTATCTCTATCTACAGATACCATATTAAAACTATCTACAACATCTGCTTGAATGGCTTCTACTAATAACTCCTTACTAATTGAAGCATCTGTTGTAATTACTCCAAGCATGGTTGCCATGTTAGGGTGTATCATTCCGGAACCTTTTGCCATTCCACCAATTGTAACAGTAGTATCACCAAGTGTGAATGTTACTGCGCATTCCTTTTTATAAGTATCCGTAGTCATTATAGCTTCTGCTGCTAGATTCGCTGCTTCCTCACCATATGCAAGTGATGCTACCAATGGTTTAACACCTTTAGTTATTATATCAATTGGTAACTGCTTACCTATTACACCAGTTGATGCTGTTAAAACGCTATTCTCAGGTATATTAAGCTCCTCTGCCACACTAATTGCCATTAATTTATTATTAATCTCTCCAAGTTCTCCAGTACAAGCGTTAGCCACTCCACTGTTTAGAACAACTGCTCTGGCTTTTTCAAACTCTTTAATTATTTTCATATCCCATTTTACAGGAGCAGCTTTTACTACGTTTGTTGTAAATGTTCCCGCAACTATAGCTTCTACATCACTATATACAAGTGCCATATCTTTTTTCTTTTTCTTTATACCTGCGTAGATTCCACTTGCTTTAAATCCTTTTGCAGCTGTTACTCCACCATTTATATATTTCATAATAGTTCTCCATTCTGACGCTTTAGCGCCCACTATTTTTATTACGGGAACATTGGGACTAATTGGAGCCCTTTATTTTCCTCTATATTAAACATAATATTCATATTTTGAACTGCTTGACCAGCCGCTCCTTTTACTAAATTATCCATTGCTCCCATCATAATGATACGATTTGTTCTTGTATCTATCTTAAAGTTAATATCAACATAATTACTTCCATGCACCCATCTAGTTTCAGGGGTTTTATCTTCATCTAGTAAGCGAATAAAATAATTATCCTTATAGTACTTTTCATAAACCGCTTTAATTTCCTCATATGTAACTGACTTGGTTAAGTTTCCATAAGCAGTTATTAAAATTCCCCTGTTCATTGGTACTAAGTGAGGAGTAAAATTTATATACACATTCTCTCCTGCACCAATGGATAATTGTTCTTCAATCTCTGGAGTATGCCTATGTGTTGCTACACCATAAGCTTTTATCGTTTCGTTCACTTCACAATAAAGATTATCTACTTTAGCACTTCTTCCTGCACCTGAAACTCCTGATTTTGCATCAATGATAATAGATTTGCTATCGATTATTTTTTCTTTTAATAAAGGATAAATAGTTAAAATGGAACAAGTTGGATAACAACCAGGATTAGCAATTAACCTTGCATCCTTAATTTTGTCTCTATTAAGTTCACACAAACCATAAACTGCTTTTTCAATAAATTCTTTGCTTTGGTGTTTAATATTGTACCATTCCTCATAAATATTCACATCTTTGATTCTATAATCTGCACTTAAATCAATTATTTTTACATTATGTAATATCTCATCTGTAAGGATGGAAGATAAATATCCCTGAGGTGTAGCCGTAAATATAACATCTACAAGTTCTGAAAGTTCCTTCATATTATCATCCATACACTTACTATCTACGATATGAAACATGTTCTGATATATACTAGAGTATGATTTATCAATATAGCTTTTTGATCCATACCACATAATCGTTACATCACTATGCCCTAATAATAATCTGACAAGTTCTTGACCTGCATATCCTGTTGAACCTATTATTCCTACTCGAACCATCACTACCTCCCACATTTTTTGTTTTTTATAATTATACATTATTATTTATTATTATTCAATAGATGATTTGATAATTTTTTCTATTTATTTCTTTTCTTTTTGGAGATATTTACTAACTAAGATTTATTCTGGGTAACATAACAAAAAACCGATCATCATATTCTCATATAACAACCGGCTTCATCATTTATCTTTTCAAGCATTCATTTATTTTTTATTCTTTATTTTTTATTTTTTATTCTTTTATTCTTTTATTCTTTTATTCTTTTATTCAAGTATTCATTTATTCTTTTATTCAAGTATTCATTTATTTTTTATTCTATATACTATTACTCCTCAAAATATTACAAGAAATTGGCATATGATTTTAATTAGCTACTTTATAAATATTCCTTCTTCTTTTAACTCACTATATAGTCTAGCAATAGGAAATCCCATTATATTATAGTAATCTCCTTTAATCTGTCCAATGTAAAGAGCAAATCTACCTTGAATTCCATAACCTCCTGCTTTATCAAAAGGTTCTCCCGATTCAATATATCCATCAATTTCTTCTTTACTCATATGATTCACATATACTTCACTTACTTCTACAAATGTTTTTACCATATAATTATTTAAATCATTATTATCTTCTTTAAGTATCACTGTGACTCCAGTATATACTTGGTGTTTTTTACCTTGTAGAAGTTCTAACATATAGAATGCATCTTCTCTGTTTTTGGGTTTACCCAGTACTTGTCCATCAATAGCAACCATTGTGTCAGCACCGATGATTAAACCATCCTCCTGTATATTATTACATACGTCCATTGCTTTCATATATGAAAGTTCTGATACAATGTCTTCAGGTTTCGTTTGAGTTATAATTTCTTCCTTATTACTCGAATACACTTTAAAATCAATACCAACTTGACTTAATATGTCTTTTCTTCTTGGTGAACCTGATGCTAAAATAATATTATATTTCATATGTTATCCTCTTTCTTTATTTCTCTATAAGTATTATTCATTTTTTATAATAACTATAATATATTAATTGAATTATTCTATAACTAGACTTCTACTTATCATTATAATATCTGAAATGGTTATTGCCAAGGCATACCTCTTTTCTTCACCTTTAATGATACAAGTTATATTTTATCAGTTAACAAGGAATATGTCTAATGGCAAATAAAAAATTTTTCAAATCATTCTTGCATAAAATAACATTATGTTGTATATTTATAATATAATAAATCTTATTTTAAGGTTTTTGTTACATATTAAAGTATAAAATTACGTTTATAGTAGGAGGATTATTTATGAAAGAAAAAGTTATATTAGCATATTCAGGTGGACTAGATACTACTATGATTATTCCATGGTTAAAAGAAAATTATGATTATGAAGTAATCTGTGTTTGTATTGATGTAGGTCAAGGGAATGAATTAGATGGTTTAGAAGAAAGAGCAAAACTATCAGGAGCAACAAAATTATACATTGAAGATGTTGTTGATGAATTTGTTAATGATTATGTACTACCATGCGTAAAGGCTGGTGCAGTATATGAATATAAATATCTTCTTGGAACATCCATGGCTCGTCCTATTATAGCGAAACGCCTTGTTGAAATTGCAAGATTAGAAGGCGCTACTGCTATATGTCATGGTGCAACTGGTAAAGGAAATGATCAAGTTCGTTTTGAACTTGGAATCAAAGCACTTGCACCTGATTTAAAAATTATAGCTCCATGGAGAATCTGGGATGTTTCTTCTCGTGAAGAAGAAATTGAATACTGTAAAAATCATGGAATCGATCTTCCTTTTTCTGCAGATACAAGTTATAGTCGCGATAGAAATCTTTGGCATATTAGCCATGAAGGGCTAGAACTTGAAGATCCATCTGTTGCACCTGATTATAATCATCTGTTAGTACTTAGCGTATCTCCAGAAGCAGCACCAAACGAAAGTGAAACAATCACACTTACTTTTGACAAGGGCATTCCAACAAGTTTAAACGGCACTCCTATGACTCCAACTAAAATCATTGAAGAATTAAATACTATCGGTGGGAAACATGGCGTTGGAATTATAGATATTGTAGAGAACCGTGTAGTTGGAATGAAATCTCGTGGTGTTTATGAAACTCCAGGCGGAACAATTCTTATGGAAGCTCATACTGCACTTGAAGAATTAATATTAGATCGTGCAACTCTAACTTGTAAGAAAGAAATTGGTAATAAATATGCTGACGTTGTCTATGAAGGTAAATGGTTTACGCCACTTCGCGAAGCTCTTCAAGCTTTTGTAGATGTAACACAAGAATATGTAACTGGTGAAGTAAAACTCAAATTATATAAAGGTAATATTATTAAGCAAGGAACTACATCACCTTATTCCTTATACAATGAAAGCATTGCTTCCTTTACCACTGGTGATCTATATAATCATCAAGATGCAGAAGGTTTTATTAATCTATTTGGACTCTCATTAAAAGTACGTGCAATGAAAATGGCTTCTGTAGAGGAAAATAAATAATCAAATTAATTAAATTTTAATATTTCATTAATCTCCTTATAAATATGATATAATATAATGTTGTTCAGAAACAAGAAATAAATAATTATCTATTTTGAAAGGGGAACACAATGCTTATAACAACTACTCCTACTATTGAAGGAAAAAAAATTATCGAATATAAAGGAATTGTTTTTGGAGAAGTCATTTCTGGTGTTAACTTTATAAAAGATTTTACCGCAGGATTATCTAACTTCTTTGGAGGACGTTCTGGAACATATGAAGAAGAATTAATTAATGCTCGTAAAAATGCTTTACTTGAAATGGAAGACAGAGCAAGAAGACTGGGTGCTAATGGTGTTGTTGGTGTAGATATTGATTATGAAGTATTAGGAGCTGATAACGGAATGTTGATGGTTACCGCTTCAGGAACAGCCGTTTATTTTGAATAATGTAGAAAGCGTATCCCCTTTAACTTTATAAGTTAATGAGGGATACGCTTTTTTATGGAATAAAAAAACTCTCTTATTGTATAAAAAGGGGCCAAGGTTTCAAACTCTTACTTATGTCATGAACAAATCTTAAGAAAATCTTAAAGAGTATTATGGAAATATATGGTATACTCTTTTCAAAATATATTTTATAACTATGTTATGTAATACTTAACTTATGTATAATTCATACATGAATGATATTGAGGAGGCTTTATGAAAAAATTATGTTCCTACTTCATTTTACTATTAACCATAGCAGTTTTATCTTCTTGCAATATATCTAATAACCAAACCATAAAAGAGAATGTTCCTAAAGAACCTGAAAGTACCAATGTAAATAATGAGCAAAGTACTACCACCCCGCATATAACTAATCCAGAACCAAATGATGACAGCGATAATAATACATCTATTGAAAAAAGTATTAGCAAAGAATATTATCCAAAAGTTGATGGTTCTACTGCAACTATACCACTATCTCATGCTGTTTATCAATTCGCTACTGGTGCAACTCTTAGTGAAGCAGAGTCTACTATTGTCCATACCAAAACTACGAATTCTTATCTCTCCCTAATTGATAG
>JAEWHU010000045.1 GCA_023387635.1 Bacillota bacterium | reverse complement strand
ATATAGCGCATTGATTTTTGATATTTATATCAAAGGGGATTGGATGATAATACAAATGGATGATGATGGTGCTTTTTCCACCTACTGTATGAAAAAAGACGGTTCCTATCAGCTTTATTTAGGTTCTATGTGTTATAGTAATTCCTTTGATATTCTAAGCAATACCATTTATTATCGTGTCGTAACTATTCCTGGGGATGACGAAAGTTATACCTATAATGATGAGAATGTTTATCGTAAATTAACGTTACCATTGAAGGAATATAAATAGTACTAAAACAATCAGTATTATGAACAAATCTGCTAAAAGACTTCATGGTACTCAATTGATATCGGATTGGTCAGGATTAATATAGAAACGATTAATTATGCAAGTTTGTGTGTGCGCTGTGACCTCAAACTTGATATGCGCAAAAAGCAGCGCAGAAATGAGGAGAAAAATGAAAAAAGTGATACTCGGTATATTAACTATTATATTCTTCTTAATCATTAGCAATAATACATTTACAACCTTCGTTTATGCCTCCATGACAGATGCTGTTTCAAACTCTTTACAAGAAAGCGATAACTCATTATTTACCATTAAAGATGGGGTATTGACTGGGTATTCTGGAGATGAAAAAACGATAGTTGTTCCTGAAGGTGTAACTAAAATCGACTCAGGGGTTTTTCAAAAAAAACTAGTTGAGAACATTTTTCTTCCTGATAGCCTAATAGAAATTGGCTCAGATGCATTTTATAATTGTAATAATTTAAAAGAAATAACCTTACCACCTAACTTAAAAGAGATAGGATCATGTGCATTTAGCTATTGTACCTCCTTAACAGACATAACCGTACCCAAGTCAGTTCAATACCTTAGCTATCAAATATTTCAAGGTTGCTCTAAACTAGAAAATATTACAATAGAATCAAACTGTAATATCAATATCAACATGTTCCGAGGAACAAAATGGTTAGAGGACCGAAAAGAAGATCCATATATTATTATGAATGATACTTTGTTAACAGGAAAAACCACTGGTGATATAATAATCCCTCTTGGTGTTAAAAGAATTGGAGAGAATGCATTTAGTTTCACAAAAATAACCTCTGCCTCGTTTCCAATAACTTTATTAAGTATCGAAAACTCAGCTTTTTCTAATTGCGTTACATTAAAGGAAGTAAAATTTGCAAATGGATTGAGAGAAATAGGAGAATATGCTTTCTATACGTGTACGAAACTAACAACGGTCACATTGCCAAATACTGTTGAAGTTATAGGTGAAAGAGCATTTTATAATTGTACTTCATTACAAAAGATTAACCTTCCTGAGGGGATTAAATATCTACCAAATTCTGTATTTTCAGGATGTAAAAACCTTGTTAGTATAAGTTTCCCAAAAACACTACAAACCATTGGTGACGAAGCACTTAAAGCTACCTTATGGCTAAACAATGCTAAGAAGAAAAATCCTATGGTTATTGTGAAAAATATACTCGTTGATGGTTCTTCTTGTAAGGGTAATGTAATTATACCAGATGGTATTACCTATATAACAGAAAGAGCTTTCTCGGGTTCTTCCATTACCTCTATAACAATACCTGAAGGTGTTAAATCTATAAATGATTATACATTTGCTTACTGTACAAAACTAAAAACAATGAACTTACCGTCAACAATTATCTCAATTAAAGACGGTGCCTTTTCTGGATGCTATGCTTTAAGTAAGGTAAGTTTACCAAAGAATTTAAAAACCATTGGAGAATATGCTTTTTATAAATGTTCCTCCCTTTTGTCAATCACCTTTAATACCAAATTAGAATCCATTGGACATTTTGCTTTTATGGAATGTAAAAAGCTTACCTCACTATCATTTCCGTCATCACTAAAGACAATTGGTTACTATGGATTTTCAGGTTGCACTGAACTTTTAACAGTGAAAATGAAAGAAGGTATTACACAAATTGATTTGAGAGCCTTCTATAATTGCACGAAACTTAAGAATATAACATTTCCTACAAAAAGCCTTGTAAATATTGGTAACTTGGCATTTCATAAAACACCATGGTTAACGGAAGCTAAGAAGAAGAATAAAATGGTAATTGTTAGCAAGGTTTTATATGATGCATCAGGTTGTTCTGGTGATGTCATTATTCCAAATAATGTGAAAACGATCACTAGTTACGCATTTAATTGTAGATACAGGGTAGATTCTATCACAGTGCCAGCATCAGTAATAAATATTTCTAGTTCTGCATTCTTTCAATGTAAGGATTTAATTACCTTAATCGTAGTGAAAGATTCCTATGCCGAGGAATATGCTAAGGATACGCAGATGCGTTACGTTGTCAGATAATCGATTGAAAGGAGAATCCCATGAAAAATCGAATATTTCATAAATTACTAATGATTTCTTTTGTTCTTATCATGCTATTTGTATTTTCTAAATCTGCAACAGCATCTACAGTAGAAGTGTTAAAAGGGAATGACGCCATAAAAGATGCATATAACAGTATGGTTTACTATAAAAGTGGTGTAGTAAGTAAAAGTACTGAAACTGTTAATTTAATTAAGAAGGATCAAAAAACTGGGGTAAAAAAGATATTAACCAAAGTGGATGAGAAACCTATTTACTTACAAAATAATTACATATATTACACTACAAATAAGGGTATCTATAGTATTAAAACAGATGGTACGAATAAAAAGCAATTGGTTTCACTTGTTACAAAGCATAGTAAGCTACATATATTAGGGTTAAATGGTAGCTATTTATATTATTGTGACTATAATCACTCTAATGATACAAATAATATGGTGATAGCTCGTATTAAAGTAAACGGTGAAAACAAACAAATAATACGTGAATTAATCGACTACTATTCCTATGAAATACCAGTACTTGCTAATAATATGATTTATTACTTCACAAACAATAAATCCCTTACTTCCATAACCTTGGATGGTAAGACCACGAAAAATATAATCAAATCGGCGTATAGAGTTTCTGAATTGAAAGGAAATAGAAATGGATTATATTTCATTTATCGAAAAGACGAAACTTCTGATACCATATTACGAAAAATTGATGGTTCAGGTACAATAACCAATCTAGTTACAATAGAAAATAACTTAGATTTGTATACAAGATTCATAAAATTAAGTTGTTTAGAAAATGATTATCTATATTACTCCCTGAATTCAAAAATATACCAAGTGACCTATGATGGAAAGGAACATCAACTATTATATGACACCAATAACTTAAATAAATATAGCGCATTGATTTTTGATATTTATATCAAAGGGGATTGGATGATAATACAAATGGATGATGATGGTGCTTTTTCCACCTACTGTATGAAAAAAGACGGTTCCTATCAGCTTTATTTAGGTTCT
>JAEWHU010000031.1 GCA_023387635.1 Bacillota bacterium | reverse complement strand
AAATTATTAGATTTGCTTTTGCAACTTAAAAAGGAAGGTTTAACCTCGATTATTATCTCTCATAAACTGAATGAGATTTCATATGTAGCTAATAAAATTACGGTTATTCGTGATGGAACTACAATAGAAACAATTGATAAAAATACGGATGATATTAGTGAAGAGCGTATTATTCATGGTATGGTTGGACGAGAACTTATTGATCGATTTCCAAAAAGAAAAGAAAATATTCTAGATAAGGTTAGCTTAGAAGTAAAGAATTGGACAGTTTTTCATCCCATACATAGTGGCCGCAAAGTTGTGGATGACGTATCATTTTATGTTAGGAAAGGTGAAGTGGTAGGTATTGCAGGGCTTATGGGTGCGGGGCGTACCGAGCTTGCCCTTAGTATTTTTGGTAAAAGCTATGGAAAAAATATTAATGGAACTCTTAAAGTAGATGGGAAAGAGGTAAATTTAAATAATGCAAGGCAGGCAATTAATAAGAAAATTGCTTACATAACAGAAGATAGAAAAGGAGATGGATTAATTCTATCAAGTTCTATTCGAGTAAACACCACATTAGCAAAAATTGATAAAGTTAGTTATTATGGAACTATTGATAAAGAGCTTGAGCGTATCGTATCCAATGAATATAAAGACAAATTAAAAACAAAGTGTACCTCCATTGAACAGAATGTGGGTAATCTTAGTGGTGGTAACCAACAAAAGGTATTACTTAGTAAATGGATGTTTGCAGATCCAGACATTATGATACTTGATGAACCAACTCGTGGTATAGATGTTGGTGCAAAATATGAGATTTATTGTATCATTAATCAATTAGTTGCAGAGGGAAAGTCTGTCCTTTTGATTTCTTCTGAATTACCTGAAATTATTGGCATGTGTGATCGTATCTATGTCATGAATGAAGGTAGAATAGTAGGAGAGGTGACAGGTTTTGGAGCAACGCAAGAGATTATTATGGGGCAAATATTAAAATCAAGTAAAGGAGTGTAAAACATGGATAAAGCAAAAGAAACATTAAAAAAGAATACAATGCTAATTGCACTTATTATTGTTACGGTATTTTTTTCATTACAAACATCAGGAACATTATTAGTTCCACAGAATGTAAGCAATTTGATTTTACAGAATGGTTATGTTGTGGTAATCGCAGTTGGAATGTTAATGTGTATCTTAACAGGAGGTAATATCGATTTATCTGTGGGTTCTGTGGTTGCTCTTGTGGGAGCTTTGGCAGGAAAATTAATGGTAACCAAAGGAATAAATATCTGGGTATCCATTCTTATATGCCTTGTAGTTGGTGCTTTAATCGGTATATGGCAAGGCTTTTGGATTGCATACATAAGAATACCTGCATTTATAGTTACATTAGCAGGTATGTTGTTATGGAGAGGTGTTGCGCTAGTTATTCTGGCTGGATTAACCATCTCACCATTTCCTGAAAATTATTTAAATCTTTTTAATAGTTATGTTCCAGATTTATTTGGTGGAAATATTAATATTATGTGTATTGTAATTGGCATTATTGTGTGTGTAGGCTATATTGTTGTTCAGTACTTTGAACGCCATAAAAAACGCAGTAAGGATTATGAGTTAGATAAAAGAAGCAGTGTGATTACTAAAACTATAATAACTTGTGTCGTTATTATGGCATTAGCGGTCTCATTGGCACAGCATAAGGGCATACCGACCATCTTAATATTACTAGCAGTGGTGGTAATTATCTATGGTTACATCACAACTAGGACCGTACCAGGTCGTTATCTTTATGCTGTTGGTGGTAATGAAAAATCTGCTAAATTAAGTGGTATTAATACGAATAAAGTAATATTTTTTACATATGTTAATATGGCTTTTCTTAGCGCATTGGCAGCACTTATATGTGTGGCACGTTTCAACTCTGCAGCTCCTACTGCAGGAACCAACTATGAAATGGATGCAATTGGTGCGTGTTATATAGGTGGTGCATCAGCCTATGGAGGAATTGGTACCGTGACTGGTGTTGTTATAGGAGCAATATTTATGGGTGTATTAAATAATGGTATGTCAATTATGGGTATCGATTCCAACATTCAAAAGGCTGTAAAAGGATTGGTATTATTAGCGGCAGTTGCATTTGATGTTATATCAAAAAAGAGAAGCAAGGTAGCCTAATAAATAGAGTTAGATAACGTTTTCTGTCCATGTGTTAGCACCAGGAAGTAGAGTATACAACAAGAACAGTGACAACTATATGTCACTGTTCTTATAACAACTATATAATGATTACATATTACGCACATAATTCCTTTATATCATTGCCATCAATAGATTCTTTTTCTAGCAGAATCATAGTTATTTTTTCTAATAACTCTCGGTGTTCTTTCACTAATGTCAAGGTTTCATTGTATAATTCTTTCATTTGTGTTCTACATTTTTTAATAACTTCATTATCATAGCCGTCATCTAGAACTGCCGTACTAAACATACCCATATCTTTATCCATCCCATACTTGTTCATATAGTTAAATAATAAAGTAGAGGCTTTTTCAATATCATTACTTGCACCTGTAGTTATCTCATTTTCACCATATATAAGTTCTTCCGCGGCACGGCCTGCTAGTAAAACTTTTATACTAGAAAGAATTTGGCTGTTAGTTTGATACATAGTGTCCTTTGGAATAGATAAGTTAAAGCCACCAGCCCCTTTAACACTTGGTATAATAGTGACTTTTGAAATATGAGTGTCAGGTTGTAACAATGTAGTAGCTAAAGCATGTCCTGCCTCATGGTATGCTGTTACCTTACGTTCTTTTTCTGTAATGTAAGTTCTATCTAGTTTTGGTGAACCAGCGATAACGGTGTAAAAAGCAGTATCAATATGGGCTTTGTTTATCACCTTAGAAGAATCGTTAGCAGCATTTATAGCAGCTTCATTCATAAGATTTTCAAGCATAGCACCACTAAAATATACAGTAGATTTTGCTAATTCGTTAATATCTACATCATCAGACAATGGTTTTTGATTCCCATAAAGAGAGAGTATTTTCTTTCTTGCATTTACATCCGGTAATCCTATTTCTAATTGTCTATCAAATCTACCAGGTCTTAGTAAGGCTTCATCTAAAGTGTCTAGTCTATTGGTAGCACCTATTACTATAATACCTTGGTTATCATTAAAACCTGACATTTCAGTTAAGAGTGCATTTAAGGTTTGATCTCTTTCATCATTACTAGCAGATACACTTCGTCCTCTTTTTTTACCGATTGCATCTATTTCATCAATGAATATTACTGCCCTTTCATTCTTTTTTGCTTTGTTAAATAAGCTTCTAATACGGCTTGCACCTACACCTACGTACATTTGAACAAAGTCTGAACCACTCATTGCATAAAATGGTACATCCGCTTCTCCGGCAATTGCCTTAGCCATTAATGTTTTACCTGTTCCTGGTGGTCCATATAGCAGTAACCCTTTTGGCATTCTAGCTCCAACTTGGGAGTATTTCTCTGGTTCTTTTATAAATGATATAATATCTTGTACCATTAATTTAGCTTCTGCATTTCCAGCTACGTTGTCTAAGGTAATATTAGTTTTATGTGATTTCTTCTTTACATTATTAATATTAAATCCACTTGAACTATCTTTCTTTACAAATAGAAATACTCCAATTCCAATGAAAACAACTAAAAGTACTTGTAGTGCTTTTGTGGAAATATTATCATCAGAGTATTTTACATTAACTCCATTTGTAAGTAAATATTCAGTAAAATCTTCCGTTTTTGGATTTGGTACAATGTAAGGAGTTTTATTATCGTCTTTCAAATATGCTTTAAAGGTATTACTGTTATCTGTTAGTATAACGGTTTCAATCGTATCGTTATTCATTGCATCAAGAAATGAGGGGTATGTCATATCTGTTCCTTGACTATTGGAATAGTAGTTACTTATTAGAGCAATAACAAGTAGACCTATGATTATTAACACGGTCGTTAACTTTTTTTTCATGTGACCAAGCTCCCTTCTTTGTCCCATTAGGACTAGTTCTATTGTAAAACTATTTCTGGGACTTATCTACTATATATTACTGGGAACATTGTTAAAAATTATAGGGGGATGGTAATGCTCTTTATGAATTAGTAGATGGGATTAATTATCTGATACGGATTTACAATAGATTCAAGTTGTATTAGTATTAAATAGAATATGAACTTAATTATTGAATTCCTAACCGGATTTACTATTTCATCCAAATATATTAAAAAGTTTTAAAAAGTTTTAAAAAGTTGAAGTCTTCCCATAAGTTAACTCGTTATATATATTAGAAAGCAAGGGGGGTGGAAAAAATTAATAAAGAAGAATTCCTCGAGGAATTAATAACACAGTATGGGAAATTAGTTTTTTCCATCTGTTACAGGCTAACAAAGAATTATTTTGATTCGGAGGATTTAGCCCAGGATACCTTCCTTTCAGTCTATAAAAATATAGATAGTTTTCATGGTGATAACATGAAAGCTTGGATAAGTAAGATTGCAACGAATAAATGTTTAGATTATTTGAAACGTGGTGGAAGGAATAATTTACTTACAGAAGATACCTATTTCATGGATATCAAGAGTAAAGAACCTACTCCTCTGGAAATATGTTTGAATAATGAGGCAAAAGACAGAGTAAGAGATGTGTGTAAAGAACTGAAACCTCCTTATAATGTAATCGCATATGAACATTTTTGCAAAGGAGTTACTACAACAGAATTAGCCAAACAACAAGGAAAACCAGTTAAGACAATAAGGACTCAAGTATACAGGGCAAAAGGAATGCTAAGAGAACTTTTAAGAAAGGAGTATCTATGAAAGAAAATATTGAACATATTAATAATGATAGCTTAAGAGAGTTTGCTAGAAACGGTGTTGCAAATGAGCAAGATACAAGTATATTAGAACATATATCTACTTGTGACTTTTGTCTGATGCGCTATACCACAATTGTGGAAGAAGATTTATTATCTTTACCAGTAGAATTTAAGGAAAGTGTAATAGAGAAAGCAAAAGAGTTAAAAAAGCCATTGCTCAAAGAAAAACAGTACTTCTACAGATACTGTTTTCGTGTAGGGTTTGCTTGCGCATGCTCAATTCTTTTGTTATTTTCTATTGATACAAATAAAATCATGGATATAAGTGATAAAATGAGTCATATGAGTTCTGTAACAAGTGTTTTTGATGGAAAGTTTCAATCAGTAAAAGATTATATTAATAATTTGGAGGTAAATTTTAATGAAGTTGAAGAAAAATAGTTTTTTTGCATTTTGCTTTTCACTTATACCAGGTGCTGCTCATATGTACATGGGCTTTATGAAGCAAGGGTTATCAATTATGATATTGTTGACAATTGATATTGCAATATCAGCTATGCTAAACTTGCCAGTTTTAACAGTTGTAATTCCGATTCTATGGTTTTACTCTTTTTTTGATGCTCATCACAAGAGAGCATTACCAGAGGATGAATTTAATAATTTAGAGGATAAGAGTTTATTTTCTGAATATGCAGGAAAAGACTTATCAAACTTAACAAAAGGGAAATCAAGACCTATTCTCGCAGGATTTTTAATCTTCTTTGGTGTTTATATATTATATGATAATGGAATTAAATCTTTATACTATATATTGCCATACCCTTTTTATAATGGATTTTATTCCATGTTTAGCAAATTGCCACAATCATTGATAGCTGTTCTTATTATATATATAGGATATCGATTAATTAAAGGCAAAAAAATAGAGCTTGATGATAATACAAACAATTATAATAGTTATGGAAATGAAAGTACAAATAATAAAGAAGAAAATCAGGATTATAGTAACTACATGAATTTTTCAGGGGAAAAAGCTAATACAGATTATCCTATTTATGAAATACAAGCAACTGATATAGAAGCAGCTGATAAGGTTGAAAGAGGTGCTAAAAGTGAATAGGAGTAGAAAAGTAGGTGTATTTACACTTGGAATGTCATTAATTATTTTTGGAATCTTATTTATTTTGAAAACAATCTTTGCGAATACATCATTTTTATTTATACTTAAACTATGGCCAATAATATTAATTTTATTAGGATTTGAAATATTAATTTCTTATATTATTAATAAAGATGATACTTATAAGTTTGATGGAGTCTCCATTGTAATTCTAATCGTAATGGCGTTTTTTAGTATGATTATGGCAAGTGCTGAAGTAGTACTAAGTAATATAGAAAGATTCATTTATTAACTTAATCATAACGTGTAGCATAATTTGCTACACGTTATTTTTTGCGATATCACTAGACTATTTTATTAGAATTAGATATGATAAAAGAAATAATATTATGTAGGTTATTCTCATAGTAAGAAAGAAGGTTGTCATGTACGAATCAGGAGAGAATTATTTAGAAACTATATTGATTTTAAAAGAAAAGAAAGGTTTTGTAAGATCAATTGATATAGCGAAAGAATTAAATTTTAGTAAGCCCAGCGTAAGTCGCGCCATTGGTATATTAAAAGAAACAGGCCATATAATAGTTGATGAAAATGGACATATTGAATTAACAAATCAAGGAACGTTAAAAGCAACTGAAATCTATGGTAGGCATAAACTACTTACAAAATTTTTAATGGAAATAACCAAGGTAACTGAGGAAGTGGCAGAAGAAGATGCTTGTAAGATGGAGCATATACTAAGCGATGAAGTATATAGTGGTATTAAAAAATTCATGGAAGATATTAATTAAATGAAATGGGTGCTAAGATGAAGTTTAGATATACTTATAATATGCCGATTGGAAACATTGTAATATGTGAAGAAAATGATAAAATTACTGGCATATATTTGGATAATATAGAGGAGAATAATAAGAAGAAAGAAAAAGGAACTCTTAAAGAATCTCCTTCAATAAAGGAAACACTTACAATAGAAAAAGAAGCAACATTTGTTAAAGAAGCAACTCCTTTAATCAAGGTTGCTAAAAACCAATTGGATGAATATTTTAATGGGAAAAGAAAAGAGTTTGATTTTCCTATGCATATGAAAGGTACACAGTTTCAAGTAAAAGTTTGGGAAGCTTTAAGGACTATACCTTATGGCAAAACTTGTAGTTATAAAGAAGTAGCTATTAAAATAGGGAATCCAAAGGCATCTAGGGCTGTAGGAATGGCAAATAACAAAAATCCTCTTTTAATTGTAGTTCCATGCCATAGGGTAATCGGTGCTAATGGTAGTTTGGTAGGTTATGCCTGTGGCCTCCATGTGAAAGAGAATTTACTTCAATTAGAAGGACAAGTTTAATATGGTAAATAGTAAGATTTATAGTAATGAGGAAATTACTAAGTTATTATTAAGCTTATCAGAAGAAAAATACAAAGCCTTTTCACAAAGTTTAATTCCAGGTATAACAAATATCATGGGGGTTCGTTTGCCTAAATTGCGAAAACTTGCAAGAGAAATAAGTAAAAGTGATTGGAGAACTTATCTAAAAAATTGTCCAAATGATTATTTTGAAGAAATTATGTTAAATGGAATGGTAATCGGATGTATAAAAGCTGATATCAATGAAATATTAGATTATGTTGCAGAATTCGTACCAAAGATAAATAATTGGTCGGTGTGCGATAGTTTTTGTATTGGACTTAAGATTACAAAGCAGTATGAAGAAGAGGTGAAAATATTTCTAGAGAAATATCTGCAATCAGATAAGGAATATGATATTCGTTTTGGTGTAGTTATGCTTTTAAATTACTATGTAAAGGAAGAAAACTTAGAAGATATATTTCATATTACAGATGGTATTCATCATGATAGCTATTATGTTAAAATGGCAGTGGCATGGTTAATAGCAACTTGTTTTTGCAAACATAAGGAGAAAACACTTAGGTATTTATTAAATAATCAATTAGATGATTTTACATATAACAAAGCATTACAAAAAATAGTAGAATCACTAAAGGTGGATAAAGAAACAAAAGAAATAATTAAATCAATGAAGCGTGTATGATAAAAAGCTCCTTTTAGCAGCAAACTGCTTTAAGGAAAGCCTTCGCCTTTAAGCCGAAGGTCCTTAAAGGCGTAGGCTCCTTTAAGACCTATAAAATTAGGAAAGCCTTGCATTTATTTCCATACCATTTTATAATGAATAGTATACATATGCGTAATACTTGCTGTATGTGAAATATAACCAGATAGGAGAAGACAATGAAGTTAACAGGACTTAAGGGAGCAATTCTCTTATTGTTAATAATCACAATACTAAGTGGATGTAGCACAAAAACTGCTGGCTCTTATTATAAAGAAGGAATCAAGAATTTTAAGAATAAAGATTATGAGAAGGCAGAGGAAAATCTGCAAAAAGCACTTGAATTAAACGGTGAAAGAGCAGAATATTATATTGATTATGGAATGGCGCTTGTTATGTTAGGGGAACATGATACAGCTAATGAATATTTTGATAGAGTAATACTTGATAAAGATAATTCCATTGTATATAAAAATAATAAGTTAGCTTTAAGGGGTAAAGGAATAAATTATTACAAGTCCTATGATTATATCAATGCTATTGCTGAGTTTGAAAAGGCACTAGAGATTAAAGAATTGGAATCTTTAAATACAGATATATTGTTATATATGGGTAGCGCTCAGGCAAGAACCGGACTTTTTGAAAAAGCAGTTAACACTTATACGAAGATTCTAGAGAAGAAACCATCAGATGCAGATACATATAACCAACGTGCTTTTGCTTATGGGAAGTTATCTGACTTTGAGAATGGTTTAAAAGATTATGATAAAGCCATAGAATTAGATAAACATAATTATGATTATTACTTTGGTAAGTATTTTTTATTACTAGATAAAGGAGATGCTGATGGGGCTAGTGCTGTACTTGAGCAAATAGCTAATTTGGAAGTTGTAACCAGAGAGGATACTTTTAATCTAGCAAAAGTTCATTATTATATGGAAGATTATGAATTAGCTATGATTGAATTTAGTGAAGCTGGTCGTAATGGTTTTGTTAACTCTTTTTTATATTTAGGTAATATTTATGCAAATTTAGGGGATTATGAATTAGCTATATTTAATTATAAACAGTTTATTGATAATGAAAATAGTGAGAAGTCTGGTACTGTTTATAATCAAATGGGCTTATGTTATTTAGAACTAGAGCAATATGATAAAGCTTTAGAGAGTATACAAACTGGTATGACTTATAATGATATATTTATCGATAGGTCTTTGCGTAGAAATCTTATCACTGCCTTAGAGGGTCTAGCAAAATATGATGAGGCACATAAGGAAATGAAAGAGTATCTAAGTCTTTATACGGGAGATAAGGAGGCGGAAAGGGAAATGGAATTTATAAAAACGAGAATTGGCTCCAATTAAATGGGAGTCTGGTTGAAAGAAAATCTAGACGAATGAAAGGATGCCACACAGTGATTCTTTCAACCTGTTTTATTTGTGGCAATATCACATCTGCTAACAGATGTGGTATGCAATGGTGTAAAGATGGCCGAATTATATGAAATAAAGGATAAAGAAGAAAGATTAATTTTAATTGGTGTAGCTACTAGCGATGGAGATGATACTGCAGAGTCTATTGATGAATTAGAAGAATTAGTAGATACGGCTGGGGCAGTTACTGTAGCCAAAGTGATTCAAAACCGTGAGAGTGCTCATCCTGGAACTTACATTGGTAAGGGAAAAATGGAAGAGGTAAGATTATTATTGGCTGAACTTGATGCTACTGGTGTTGTATGTGATGATGAGTTGTCACCAGCCCAATTAAGAAATCTAGAAGATGTATTACAAGCTAAGGTAATGGATAGAACTATGTTAATTCTAGATATCTTTGCACAGCATGCATCTACAAAAGAGGGTAAAATACAAGTTGAATTAGCACAATTAAAATATCGTTCTACTAGACTTATAGGACTTAGAAATTCTTTATCAAGGTTAGGTGGTGGTATTGGTACAAAAGGACCTGGTGAGAAAAAGTTAGAGATGGATAGGCGATTAATTAAAGATCGTATTTCTCAGTTAAATAAAGAGTTAGAGGAAGTTAAGAAGTATCGTGAAACATCAAGAGAACTAAGAAGCAAGGGATTAACACCAATTGTTGCAATTGTAGGTTATACTAATGCAGGGAAATCTACTTTATTAAATAAGCTAACAAGTGCTGGAGTATTAGAAGAAGATAAATTATTTGCTACCTTAGACCCAACAACAAGAAATTTAGAATTACCAAGTGGTCAGCAATTATTGTTAACAGATACGGTAGGGTTTATAAGAAAATTACCCCATCATTTAATTGAAGCATTCAGGAGTACATTAGAAGAAGCGAAATATGCTGACATTATATTGCATGTGGTAGATAGTTCTAATCCCAATTATGATAAGCAAATGCATATAGTATATGAGACATTAACTAAACTAGGTGTTGTAGATAAAACAATAATTACAGCATTTAATAAACAAGATAAATTAGAAAATGGTCAGATTATTAAAGATCTTAAAGCAGATAAGACAGTTAAGATAGCTGCTAAAACAGGTTTTGGGTTGGATGAATTACAAGAAATTTTTGAAGATATATTAAGAGAAAGAAAAATATTAATTGAGAAAGTTTTTTCTTATAACGATGCTGGTAAGATTCAAATTATCAGAAAGTATGGTCAACTTCTTGAAGAAGAGTATCAAGCGGAGGGTATTTACATTAAGGCTTATTTACCTAAGGATGTTTTTCATGGTCTTTAGTAATAGGTTATATGTGTCTAGAAAAGCAGAATGAGAATATAAAATAGTGCCCATGGATATTAAGTTTATTATCCATGGGCACTATCTTTTTATTGGTTTATTGCTACTGTTTAATTGAATTTTATTATTTATTTAAATGTGTATAAAATTTAAGTAATTTCATCATTTCGTAAAATGAATATTAGTGTAAAAAAATCATGTGTAATTGCTATATAATATCTGAATTTAATATTGTAAATGGTAATTAAGTACTAATAAATAACACTATATATAGTGGTGTATGTGGAAAATATTTATATATATAGTATATTTTGTATTGACGTATGAGTTGAATTCTGTTAATATATTACATAGTTGCTAAAGCATATTTATATGCTTTACTAAATAACCAAGGGGGATATTTACATGATAAATGTAGTGAAGAGAGATGGCGAAATAGCTAGTTTTAATCTTAATAAAATATCAGAAGCAATATCAAAAGCTTTTAATGCCACTAAGAAAATGTACACAGAAGATATTATTAATTTATTAGCTCTTAGAGTTACGGCAGATTTTCAAGAAAAGGTAATTGATATGGCTATTAGCGTGGAAGATATCCAAGATAGTGTGGAGCATGTACTGGAGCAAACAGGATATTCAGATATCGCAAAAGCATATATTATGTATCGTAAAAACCGTGAGAAAATTCGTAATATGAAATCTACGATTCTAGATTATAAAGATATCGTTAATAGTTATGTAAAGGAAGAAGATTGGCGAGTAAAAGAAAACTCTACAGTAACTTATTCTGTTGGTGGACTAATATTACATAATTCAGGTTCCATTACTGCAAATTATTGGTTATCTGAGATATATGATAATGAAATAGCAAAAGCGCATAGAAATGCAGATATACATATTCATGATTTATCCATGTTAACTGGTTATTGTGCAGGATGGTCCTTAAAGCAATTAATACAAGAGGGACTAGGAGGGATACCAGGTAAAATTACTTCATCTCCAGCAAGCCATTTATCTACTTTATGTAATCAGATGGTTAATTTCCTTGGAATTATGCAAAATGAATGGGCAGGAGCTCAAGCATTTTCCTCTTTTGATACATATTTGGCTCCATTTGTAAAAGTTGATAATTTATCCTATAGAGAAGTAAAACAATGTATTCAATCGTTTATATATGGTGTTAATACACCAAGTCGTTGGGGGACTCAAGCACCATTTTCTAATATTACTCTTGACTGGACAGTGCCAAATGATCTAGCTGAGCTTCCATGTATTATCGGTGGAAAAGAAGTAGATTTTAAGTATAAAGATTGTAAAAAAGAAATGGATATGGTGAACAAAGCCTTTATTGAAATTATGATTGAAGGGGATGCCAATGGAAGAGGATTCCAATATCCAATCCCTACGTATTCAATCACAAAAGATTTTGATTGGTCAGATACAGAGAACAATAGATTATTATTTGAGATGACAGCAAAATATGGTACCCCATATTTTTCAAACTATATTAATAGTGATATGGAACCTAGCGATGTTCGTTCCATGTGTTGTAGACTACGTCTTGACCTTAGAGAACTACGTAAAAAAACAGGCGGATTTTTTGGGTCTGGAGAGAGTACTGGTTCTGTAGGCGTAGTTACTATAAACATGCCAAGAATTGCATATTTATCAGCAGATGAAAAAGAATTTTTCAGTCGACTTGATCATATGATGGATATTTCTGCTCGTTCCTTAAAAGTGAAAAGAGATGTTATAAGCAAATTATTAGAAGAAGGTTTATATCCATATACAAAGCGTTACTTGGGTGATTTTTCTAATCATTTTTCAACCATCGGCTTAATAGGTATGAATGAGGTTGGTCTTAATGCGAAGTGGATAGGAAAAGACTTAACCAATATCGAAACTCAAAGATTTACAGAGAAAGTATTAAATTATATGAGAAATAGATTGTCTGATTATCAAGAAGAATATGGCGATTTATTTAACTTAGAAGCAACTCCTGCTGAATCTACAAGTTTCCGTTTAGCAAAACATGATAGAAAGCATTATGCTGATATTAAAACTGCAGGAAAAGAAGGAGATACACCATATTATACAAACAGCTCACATCTACCTGTAGAATATACGGCAGATATTTTTGAAGCATTAGATGTACAAGATAGTCTTCAGACTTTATATACTTCTGGTACTGTATTCCATGCATTTTTGGGAGAAAAATTACCTGATTGGAGGGCGGCTGCAAAGCTGGTACGTACTATTTCAGAAAATTATAAATTACCTTACTATACAATGTCTCCAACCTATTCCATATGCAAGAATCATGGCTACCTTAATGGAGAAGTATATGAATGTCCAGAATGTGGACAAAATACGGAAGTATATAGCCGTATTACTGGCTATTATCGTCCTGTTGGAAACTGGAATGAAGGTAAATCTCAAGAATTTAAGAATAGAAAAATCTATGATGTAGATCATAGTAGAGAAATGTTATCTGTCGAAGAAATCGAAGCAATAGAGACAGATTCCTATGAAGAAGTTGCAGTAATGAAGGAAGAATTTAATGCTAATATAACATATAAAGAAAGTGAGTTGTATTTATTTACAACTAAGACTTGCCCAAATTGTACAATAGCAAAAGAATATTTAAAAGACTTTAAGTACACTATATTAGACGCAGATGAGAATAAAGAGCTAGTAGAAAAGTACAGTATTATGCAAGCTCCTACCTTAGTTGTAATAGGAGATGAAATAGTTAAAAAATATTCGAATGTTTCCAAAATCAAAAATTTTGTAGAAGAAGCACTTATACTAAATTAAGCTTATAAGTAAGTTATCTGCTTTTATCCATAGTGGACCAAGAAATGGGCTATGAATAAAAGCCTTGACTTAGATGCATGATTGACCAGGTAAGCCTGTAATGTTATAATTGCATTACTTAGTAAGTATAAGCTGATAAATTATCAAGCTCGATAGAATGT
>JAEWHU010000012.1 GCA_023387635.1 Bacillota bacterium | reverse complement strand
GATTTTATATGTAGTGGTATGAATTATTGCTTTTACAAATTAAAAAAAGCCACTTAAGGCCTTTATAAGTAAAACAAAATCCCAAAACAAAATCATTAACTAATTGATTCTTGTTTTGGGACATTCTTTTTAATTATCTTTCTTAAATAATGATATAGCTTCTGAAACAGTTCTTAATTCATTTTCTTTCATTAAAATAGCTAAGGTTTCTAATTTTTCAACGGACATAAATTCTTTACCTATATAAACTTCATAAGTGTTAGCAATATTTAGTGAGGTAGTTTTTATTCTTTCTTCTAACTGTTTACGTTCTTTTACTACATACTCTAAATCAGATTTATAAGTTGTTAATTCATCTTCATATCTAGACCTAATTTCGTTACTAATCTCAAATTTAGTTGTATTATCAAATACTGTTAGCGAATCATTCTTTTGTTCATTTATGTCTTCTAATTCTTTATTTAATTCTTGCAATTCTGCATCAAAGTTTTCTAACTTATATATACTTTCATCTTTATCCTTTTTAATGCCTTTTATAACTCTATTTTGCTTTTTCTTATTCTTCTTTAAATCATTTCTAAGTATTCTGATTTCTTTTAATCCATTAATATGCTTGTCTTTCACGTGATTCTCTATTAACATATATATTACTAATAGAATCACTACGATTGCTACGTATACTAGTACTAAATATAATATTTTCTCTACAGGAAGAATAAAAAAATAAATTCCGCATGGCAAAATAAAAAGTGCAATTAATAAACATAGGAAAATTCTAAAAAAGTCTCCAAAACCTTTTGGTAAATACAAAGAAAAAAACAAGTTACTATTACAAAAAGAAGGAATCTTATTCTCCCTCATAATATCTTTTACTTTTAGATAAATATCTTTATATTCTGCTTTTAAATCCTCAGTTTCTAATTCAATTCTTTCTGATATCTTTTTTGATTTTGATTTTTCCTTTTTATTACGTATCTTTTTTATTTTAGATTTAATTTTATCTGCTTGTACATCATATGCAGCTTCAATTTCTTCTTTTCTTTTTTTCGTAGTACTATTAATTTCATCACTAATATTTTTTTCTTTTAATGTAATTACCTTCTCTAATTTTCTTTCATCTAATTCTAAGGTATCTCTTTTTTCTTTGTTCTGTTCTAATTCGATAATGATATCTTTTACTACATATAGTTCAGAAACTCCTTGATTTAATATATTACCTTCCATCACCACATCCTCCTATGTTTACCATTTGTCATATTCTATTTACTTTGTATGTACCAATTAATTTTTACATATCATTACTTTATTATTACAATAACAATCATTTTATAAAATCATAGATTACATTTGTGGCAAATTATTGATAAAATAATATTTATTATAATTAATATATTAATCATCCTCCATATGAATAACTATCTTAGATTGTAATCTTTTTAAATTAGGTTCGTTAATGGCGATGTCATACTCCCCTTCTATTGCTATTAATTTAGCACTTTGACTATTTTCTTTTCTTATGTGAATTATATTTTTAAATGGAATTCTTACATTCTTATTTCTAAGATACAATTCATCTTCATTCATGTAAATACTATTTAAATCCAAAGTTAATAATAGGGGCATAAAACAAAAGTATGTACCTAAATATACATCAACAAGATAAAATAACACGAAATTTTTTATGCCAACTATTATAACAAGTGCTATAAATCCAATCTTTGAAAAAACTTTACCCAAATCATCTAAATATAATTTTTCGTACTTATATTGGTAAGTAAGAATAATCTCTTCAATACAATTTACTATGTATATTGCTATATAGAACGGTGATAGTAATTCTGTTATAATGATTACAATTAAATTAAATGTTCTATATTCCCCCTTCATAATAATGGATATGATAACAGGAATACTTGTTGCATAAAGAATGAACATAATAATAAATATAACTTTTCTTTTTAATTGTATACTAATATCCATAAATTCCCCCATAATAAGAATTATTAAAAATCCCTCTAAAGCATATATTTAATACAAATAGGTAATATTTTCTAATTTTAGTATAACTCCAAATATAGTAAGTTACAATAAGAAATTATCTCTACTATTATCTGCTATTCCATTCGTTCATAGGTTACTTCACCAAGTAAATTATGAATATCTTTATAGTCTGGTGCTGTGGTTCCATTACACATAACGCTAGCAGCACTAGTAGCTATTGCTAATTGAAAAGTTTCCTCTTCACTTAACCCCTTCTCTTCTGCAAGTGAAAATGCTGCTACCATAGAATCTCCTGCGCCAACAGTACTATTAACCTTTACCTTAATCCCATGTCCATATAATATTTTGCCTTCTGTTACATATAACGCGCCCTTTTCCCCAAGGGAAACAACTATTTTTTTAACACCACTTTTAATTAATTCCTTTGACACATTAATATAATCTGTGATATTCTCTAACTTTTTTCCACACATTACCTGAAGCTCATGATTGTTTGGTTTTATAAAATAAGGCTGTTCCTTAATAGCTATTTTTAATAGTTCCCCATTCACATCTAAGAAAGTTTTTACACCTTTCTTTTTGCACTCCCGTATCCACTTACTGTATACATGTTCATCCCCACCATATGGTAAACTACCTGATATTACTACGATATCCCCTTCTTTTGCCAAAGAAAAAAGCTTCTCTTCTACCTTTTCATAGGAGGTCTTATCATATGGACCCCCTTGTTCATTCATGTCGGTATAAGTTCCATTGATGGGATCGACAACCTTAATATTAACCCTTGTTTCTACCTTATCATGAATAAAATCATGCTTAATTTCTTCTATGTTTAGGTAATTTATAATATCATATCCACTATTTCCACCTACAATACCTAGCGCAATACTCTCTCCACCAAGTTTTTTAATTGCTTTTGATACATTAATTCCTTTTCCACCTACATCAGTTCGTTTCGTTTCTACCCTATTTACATTTCCCATTTTAAATTCTGGTATTATAATTGTCTTATCCATGGCTGGATTTAATGTAACTGTTATTATCATAGGATTCTTCTCCTTAATTAATATTGTGCTCTTCACCAACTTTGTATATTTTCCCCATATCATTCAAACTTTTTTATTATTATATAAAATTTTATATATCTATTTTATTGACTAGTATAATAAAATATAATAAACTAATTTTATATAAAAGTAAATAATACGGTTTTTCTAACACTTTTCCTTAAAAAAAGTTGTAGAGACCATTTTATCGCTTCTATACTTTTGTACCTCGTAAATAAATTATAAAAGGAGAAATGGATGGATAAAGCTATTAGTATTAACCCCCCGGCAAAGCCTCGGAGTGTAAGTGAGAATGTAAAATATTTGATTATATCATGTTTTTCATTCCTACTTATTCTAAATGCTTTTCTAATGAACACACCAAAAGAAATTATTGAAGGAATACGTCTTATTATATTGTCACCTAGTATTTTGCTTACAGATTATATAGCTGTAGGTAATATGGGTGCAGCATTCTTTAACAGCGGATTGTTAATGCTTCTTGCCATATTATTGGCATACTTTAATAAGTCTCATATGAACGGTACTTTAATTGCTGCCGTTTTCACCGTTGCAGGTTTTGCATTTTTCGGAAAAAACATATTTAATGTAGTATCGATTATTCTAGGAGTTTATATATACTCCTTGACACAAAAAGAAAAATTTGGTAAGTATATTATAGTTGGTTTTTTTGGAACTTCCCTTAGTCCAGTAGTAAGCCAATTATCCTTTGGGTTTGAAGAAGTGTCCCTATTATCTATTGTTATTGGAAATCTAGCTGGTATTATAGCTGGAATCTTATTACCACCACTAGCTGGTCATTTTGTAAAATTTCATCAAGGTTTTAGTCTTTACAATATTGGTTTTACTTGTGGGATCATTGGTACCTTTTTCATGTCAATTATACGTGCCTTAGGTGAAGATCATGAATTAATTAGCTTAGTTTCAAATGACAATAATCTAACCCTAAGCATTCTTTTTACAATTCTCTTTATTTCTATGATTTTGATTGGATGCTATTACAATGGACGTAGTTTTAAGAATTACTTTCATTTATTTAGGCATTCAGGTAGATTGATTGCAGATTTTGTAATTATGGATGGTTTTGGTGTTACTATGATAAATATGGGTGTCCTTGGCCTTACAATGCTAGCTTATGTTTTAATCTTAAAAGGAGACCTTAATGGACCAACTATCGGTGGTATACTTACTGTAGTTGGATTTGGAGCATTTGGTAAACATCCCAAAAACGTAATCCCTATTATTGGTGGTGTATTTCTTGCATCCCTCTTCTGGGTTTATGATGTAAATTCCACTAGTGTTATAATAGCTGCTTTGTTTAGTACCACATTAGCACCAATCGCAGGTAAATTTGGGGCTATTATAGGTATAATAGCGGGCTTTTTGCACCTTACTCTAGTTATGAATATAGGTGATTTACATGGTGGTATGAATTTATATAACAATGGTTTTTCTGGTGGAATTGTAGCTGCTACTCTTGTACCAATTATTGAAGCATTTAGAAAGGACGAAGACTGATGAAAAGTGAAAAAGATAAAGTACTAAAAGTGATGAATGAACTTGTATGCTTTTTCTTTTCTCTAGATATAGATAGCCCATGTATTACTATAAATAAATTAGAGCACCACACTGCTATTTATGTTGAGGGTTATTACCCTAAACCAGACTATAAAAAACTAGAGAGATTTTACGAATTAGTGAATACATCTAGACAAGATGATTACGATGAATATTATTGGAATCTTGCAGGAAGTAGCCATTACCCTGAATACATCTTATTAGGTTCCTTAACTGACACCGTAAATATTGAACACAAAGATGATACTTTAAAAATAGTAGTGACTAGAAAGTACTAATAAGATAAAGCCAGTTAACATATCCGTTCTTTTGGATATGTTAACTGGCTTTTATTTATATAAATATAGAATATTATCACATATGGATAACTTTCTTTATAACTCAACTCTACCTTCTAATGCTCTAAGTAATGTAACTTCATCAATATACTCTAAGTCACCACCAACTGGAACACCGCTAGCAATTCTACTTACCTTTATTCCTGTAGGTTTAATTAGCTTACTTAGATACATCGCGGTTGTTTCACCTTCTAAGCTAGAATTCGTTGCAATAATTACTTCATTTATATCGCCTTGTAGACGAAGTATTAATTCTTTTAATTTTATTTCATCAGGCCCAATTCCTAGCATAGGTGATATTGCTCCATGTAATACATGATAGACACCTTCAAACTTACCAGTTTTCTCATAAGCCGCTAAATCCCTAGGATTTTCAACTACCATAATAATTTTGTGGTCTCTCTTATCACTAGCACAAATTGGACATAGTTCATTATCTGTTAAAGTATAGCAGTTCGTACAATAACGAACATTTTGTTTGGCTGTTATTATAGCATTCGACAGATTATTCACCTGATCCGTTGGCATATTGATAATATGGAATGCAAGTCTTTGGGCAGACTTAGCTCCTATCCCTGGTAATCTACCTAATTCCTCAATAAGTTTGCCAATTTGACTACTATAGTAATTCATTAGAAAGGAAATCCTCCAAGTCCACCAAGGCCTCCTGTGATTTGTCCCATTACTGCAGAAGACTCTTCTTCCATTTGACGGAAAGCCTCATTCACTGCTGCCATAATTAAGTCTTGTAACATTTCAACATCATCTGGATCTACTACTTCTTTGGATAATACAACAGAGGTAATTTCTTTTTTACCAGATACTTTAACAGTAACTGCTCCTCCACCAACACTAGCTTCCCACTCTTTTTCTTCTATTTCCTTTGTTTTTTCTTCCATTTGTTTTTGCATTTTTTGAGCTTGTTTCATTAAATTACTCATGTTTCCAGGCATAGCTCCTCCTGGGAATCCTCCACGTTTTGCCATTATTAACTCCTTCCAATATTAATCCTCATATTCAATGGGAATGTTTTTTATTATTTTTGTTAAATCAGGAATATCATTTATAGCTTCTTTTCCTTCATTTAATAACTTAGTTTGAATGTCCACTTCCTTATGAATAACTTTTGCAATTGCCCCTTTAAGTTCATTCATATGGTTCTCTTGTGAGATAAACTCTTTATCCATAGCTTCAGTAAATACTAATAATAAGTCATTATTATTGCCTATACTAGGTTTAGCAGCCATTAATACTGCTTTTGTTAATGGTGATATGCTATTTAATATTTTACTCCAATTTTTAGCTACTTCTTTTAAATCTTCTGAAACTGCCTTTTGAAGTACCACTTCTTCCTTTTTTTCTTCTACTACAATCTTTTCTTCCTTTATTATAACTTTCGTTTCTTTTGGAACAACTCCTTTTTCGAGCTGTTCTTCAATCATCTTAAGCCTGCTTATGATATCACTATAACTAGTTTCCATTTGAGGTCTACATAGTTTAATTAATGCCACCTCAACCATAACTCTTTTTTGCGTTGCATACTTAATTTGATTTGATAAATCAGAAAAAATACGTATATACCGAATTAATGCTTCTACATCAAGTTGTTCACTTTGAGCTTTCATCATTTTATAATTCTCGGTTGATACCATAGTTACATCAGAATCTTCCTCTGATGTCTTTACAAGTAATAGATTTCTTAAATACCAGGTAAAATCAGTGGTAAACTGAGTGAGCTCTTTTCCTGTGATAACAAGTTCTTCTAGTAATTTCATTGATGAAGTTACATCATTTTCTAAAATATAACTTAATAACCTTGAAAAAACTTCTGTATCAACTGCACCAAGTACTTCTAATACCATATCATAAGTTAATGTTTCACCAAAATAAAAAGCAATACATTGATCCAGTAGACTTAGAGCGTCACGCATAGAGCCATCGCCCATTCTTGCGATATATCGAAGGGCTTTTTCGTGAACATCCACTTTTTCTGCTTCCATAAGACTTTTTAGTCTTTTTGTTATTATGTCTATGGTAATTCTTTTAAAATCATATCTTTGACATCTGGATAAGATAGTAATTGGTATCTTATGCGCTTCTGTTGTTGCTAATATAAATATTACATAAGATGGTGGTTCTTCTAATGTCTTTAGCAAAGCGTTAAATGCTCCTGCTGAAAGCATATGAACCTCATCGATAATGTATACTTTATATCTACCTTCCGTTGGTGAATAACGAACTTCTTCCACAATTTCACGTATGTTGTCAACACCATTATTTGAGGCAGCATCTATTTCAATTACATTCATAGATACACCAGCATTTATTGTATTACACATGGAACATTCATTACAAGGGTTTCCGTCCTGTGGTCTTTCACAGTTTACTGCTTTCCCAAGTACCTTAGCTATGGTAGTTTTTCCTGTTCCTCTTGTTCCACAAAACAAATAAGCGTGACCAATTCTGTCCGCTTTTATTTGATTTTTTAATGTGGTAACTATGTGATCTTGACCACTTACGTCATTAAAATCACTAGGTCTATATTTTCTATAAAGAGCAGTATATGACATGGGTTCACTTCCTCTTTGAATTAAATAGTTAGCCAAAGGCTACCTATCTTCTTTACTATGCATATTGTATCAATAACACGGCAGGTTGTCAAAAGTTTATTAATTCATACTATTGTAGTAAATATCCTTTTTCTCTTAGCTTTTCCTCGATTTTATCAAGAATTTCTTCAGAATCAGCTTCAATGGTATGAAGATGAATGTTATCCGTTAATTCTTTTAATGGTATTGTATTGTTTTCTTCCACTTTATGAACAAAATCATACACATCTTGCCTATTATTTATAATTAAATCTGCTTTAATCTCGCCATAAATGTCGTGTGATACAATTACATCTAATACCTTGCCACCAAGATCTACAATAGTACATAACTCATCTTGAATCTCATTGGTGGTGTGTTTCATTAAAAAACAACGATTTACCTTTTCATTTTCTCTTACATAGATAAGATATCCTTTTGTAGTAGATAATATATTCTTATTAACCGCACGTAAAAGAGCAATATCTTGTACTATTACTTGTCTACTAACCATTAACCTTTTAGCAAGTTCGGCACCGGATATTGGGGAATTAGCATTTTCTAGTATTTCCATTAATTTTTCTCTTCTTAAAATACCTTCCATTACACTCCTCCTTTACTATTCTATGTGTCATTTTATAATAAATATGATAGAAAATCAATCTCTACTAGGAAAATCATAACTTCATTAATTATTTTGTTTTATACTTTCCTTTACAACCATCTATAAACCATATATACTGTTAATACAAAAAAACGATGTTAATATTATTATATAAAACTGAAGGAGAACTATTTATGTTTCGATTATGGGCAAAAATATTTAAAGATAACCGTATGCTTTGTGATACTTTAATTTGTAATGATAATCCAAATGAAAATCGTACAATGAAAATATTTCAAGCCATAGATGATATATGTTACCAATTTGATTTATCTAAGCCAATATGGCTTGATTCTACAATCGCTGATTTTAAAAAGCATGATAAAACTAGATTCACAAAAGATAATTTTATTGATCATATTGATTTTGACTATTTAGAAATTCATGTTATTGAAGAGGATTAAGAAAGGGTTAATCAGTGGCTGTTATGAAAAGAAACAAAGATAGAAAGTATAAAAAAGTACGATACCTTTCATATCTAATACTTCTTATAATAATTG
>JAEWHU010000370.1 GCA_023387635.1 Bacillota bacterium | reverse complement strand
AGTTAAGCGGAATGAGCGTTGGAGCGGAGGAATTCGTATACCACACATATGAAATCTAAAAAATATAATTTTCCCAATCTCCTCAATACTACGAATTAGAAAAGAGGTAGTGAATGGCGACATTAGGTAATCCAAAAGCGACCATTGAGATATTGAATAAATATCATTTTGTATTTCAAAAAAAGTTTGGGCAAAACTTTCTTATCGATACCCATGTGTTAGATAAGATAATTGCATCAGCAAAAGTGAATAAAGATGATATGGTAATTGAGATTGGACCTGGAATAGGAACGTTAACTCAGTATCTATGTGAAGCTGCAAGAGAAGTGGTAGCGGTTGAAATTGATAAGGTCCTAATTCCAATCCTTTCTGATACTTTATCAGAATATGATAATGTGACCGTAATTAACGAAGATATATTAAAGGTTAATATTAAGCAACTAATAGATGAAAGAAATAACGGGAAACCTGTTAAAATAGTCGCTAATTTACCTTATTACATTACAACTCCAATCATTATGGGGCTACTAGAATCTCATGTACCAATTGAGAGTATTACAGTTATGGTGCAAAAGGAAGTAGCAGACAGAATGCAAGCAGGCCCAGGCACAAAAGATTATGGTGCACTTTCCTTAGCAGTACAATATTATGCAACTCCTTATATTGCTGCCAATGTTCCACCAAATTGTTTCATGCCAAGACCAACCATTGGTTCTTCTGTTATTAGATTAACCCTTCATGAGAAGAATCCAGTAGAAGTCCTAGATGAGAAACTCTTGTTTAAAATTATAAGAGCCTCCTTTAATCAAAGAAGAAAAACATTAGCTAATGGACTCAATAATAATTCTGAGATCTCCTTATCAAAAGAATTGATACAAGAAAGTATAGAAGAGTTAGGTGTATCTAGCACAATCAGGGGGGAAGCTCTTACTTTAGAACAATTTGCTACATTAAGTAATATTATATATCATAAATTAAATAAATAACTGATACGAACAACTTTGATATAATTAGAAACATGTACTTACAAAAAGAGATATTTATGTAAAAATTTCCTTAATTTGTTACATAAATATCCTTTTTTTGTATAAAAATTAGTTTAGTCACTATAATAATACCTATATTTTTGATTGGTGTTGACATAACGAAAAGGTAATGATATTGTGTACTTGCAAAATATAAAGATAGTTTAGCAGAATCTAAACTATTACACAAATGTTTAATTATACAAAATACGCGGAGGTATGCAATGTTAGGTAATGTTCTAGTTGGACAATCAGGAGGTCCTACTGCAGTTATTAATTCAAGTTTAGCAGGAGTATATAAAACTGCGAAAGACCAAGGAGTTAAAAAGGTATATGGTATGCTTCATGGGATACAAGGGCTTTTAGAAGAGAAAGTGATTGACCTAGATGAGCAGTTTTCTAATGAACTGGATATTGAATTATTAAAAAGAACCCCTTCCTCTTATTTAGGTTCCTGCCGCTATAAGTTACAGGGAATCGATGAGGCCAAAGAAGTTTATGAAAAGATATTTGCTATTCTTAAAAAATATGAGGTTAAATACTTTTTCTACATTGGTGGAAACGATTCTATGGATACGATAAATAAATTATCAGAGTATGCTAGATTGATAAATAGTGAAATACGCTTTATTGGTGTTCCAAAAACAATTGATAATGATCTAGAAGTTACAGATCATACACCAGGATTTGGTAGTGCGGCAAAATTCATAGCAACAGCAACCAAAGAAATTATTAGAGACGGTCTAGTATACGATACAAAAAGCGTTACAATAATAGAAATAATGGGACGTAATGCAGGATGGCTTGCAGGTTCTGCAGCTTTAGCTGGAGAACAACATGTAAATGGACCAGATCTAATTTTTTTACCAGAAATGCATTTTAATTTAGAAGAGTTTAAAGAAAAAATTATCGCGTTACAAAAAACGAAAAAGTCAATAGTAGTTGCAATATCTGAAGGAATTCGTTTACAAGATGGAAGATATGTATGTGAACTTATGAATGAGGATAAGAGTGTGGACATGTTTGGGCATGCTGTACTTAGTGGTGCAGGTTATTATCTTGCTAACTTCTTAAAGAAGAGTCTAGGATGCAAAACACGTGCCATTGAATTAAATACATTACAAAGATGTGCTTCACATGCAGCCTCTTTAGTTGATATCACAGAAGCCTTTGGTGTTGGTGGTGCAGCTGTAAACGCGGCCATTGAAGGTGAAACTGGTAAGATGATTATCCTAAAACGTATATCAACAAATCCATATCTATGTACTACAGAATCTTATGATGTTAGTAAAATTGCTAATTTAGAAAAGAAAGTTCCAAAAGAGTGGATCAAAGAAGACGAAGTATACGTTACTGATGAGTTTTTAGATTATGTAAGACCTTTAATACAAGAAGAACTTACACCTATCTACATTGATGGATTGCCAAAGCATTTAGTTCGTAATTAATTATAAATGTATAGAATAAAAGGAAGGTGGGATTCAAAGAATCCCACCTAATTGTTTTATTTAGAACCTTTTTATTTCCTATCAAATAATATATCAATATTCGTTGAGCCAGTTTGGCTTTATTTAGTTTGAGTCACTATATTACCATAATGTAAATTATATTTCTATGACTTTAATTATAGTAATTAATTGTAAAATTCTATTTATACTGCAAATCAATAGATATTATCTTCTTCAATACTTGCCAATATATAAAACAATATTATATGGAAAATATTGAAAAAATATTGAAATAATATTATACTATCTGTATAAATTAAAAAGGGGCAAGTATAATGAAATTTTTTAAAACTAAGTATAGGATATCTTTAACACTAGTATTATTTTTTACTATTTCATTGGTATTACCAAGCTATGTTGCAGAAGCAGCAAAATCTACAATAGAATTTGATAAAACAAGTGTTACTGCATATGCTGGTGGGGATAAGGTGAAGTTAAAAATTACGGGAACTGATAAGCCTGTAGTTTGGAAATCAAATGATAACAAAATTGCTAAAGTAACACAGTATGGTAATATATATGGGTTAAAGAAAGGTACTACCACTATTACTGCTACAATAGAAGGAAAAACATATAAATGTGAAGTGACAGTAAAGAATCCATATTTAAGTCCTACAACCTTTGAGCTCAATGTAAATGATACTAAAAAATTAATATTAAAAGGTTTCAACAAGCAAATTGATATTAAATGGAAAAGCAATGATAAAGCTATAGCAATAGTTGACTCAGAAGGCGAAGTTACTGCTAAAGGAGAAGGAACCACTACCATTACGGCTACTATAAATAATGAGGAATATAATCGTAAGATAGTTGTTACTAAAAAATTGAATATCAAAGATATTATTAAATGGAGAGTTAAATATATAAACCATAGAAGTGTTGAATATGTTACTTTAGAAAAATGTCAAAGATTATTTTTCTCACTACAAGATAAAAATTATGATAATATGTCTGCAGCTGCAGTAATAGATATAAAAATTATTAATGATATTGGAGAAAAGGTTTATGAGCGAACTCATAATATAGAAAGTAATGATTTTAATTATTGGACCACCCCTTTTTATGGAAATAAGCTTTTGGTTAATATTGATATTCCTGATACTGATATTATATCGGGATCATCAAAGAGTGGTATAATTTACTTCACTGTATATAGTTCGAACAGATTGTATGGTTTTGAAGAAAGTAAATTAACAATAAATAATTTGCCATATAATTCAATTGCAAACAATTGTACTCTTAGTCTTCCATCTGTACCTATAATATTATCAGAATATAACTATAGAGGAAATTTAGATTCCACAATTAGATTAGATGAAATAACTTATTCTTTTGAAGAGTCATATGATAAAAAAGTATATTTAACATTATATTTAACAGGTGAAAAAATTTTTGATACTAGTACAAGTTCAATGGATTTTATATATTATAAATTATATAAAGACGGATATGTAGTTAAAAGCAGCTTTTACATAACTGATAGCTTATCTGTTGGAGATAAGTTTAAAAATACAAGTTTCAAAATTTACGGTCTTGAACCTGGTGTTTATAATATTGAAATTTTTGAAGGAGAATAATCTTTTTTACTCATATTATTGTAAAATAGAGAGTAGTAATAGCAGTTGTAACTCTTTTTATTTGACATGCAATGTACAAGAAGTATAAAAGTACAACAAGTATTTTCAGAATCAAATTTATAAATTGTTCTTCATTATAAGAAGTCGATAAAAATAGAACAAATACCCCTAGTAAGTAAGAGCTATGGGGTATTTGTTATTAATAATATATTTAAATTATAGTATTACTTGTTAGTTACTCATGAAACTGGTAAAATATATAACTATAATATGATGGAGGAGAGTATATGGATGAAAAGGGAACTAATCTGAAGTTAATAGATGAAATTATTAATCTAGTAGACAAATACAAAAAATTAGTATGTAAGCCAAATAAAGTTGCGAGTATATGGAAAGAGCATCTGGAGTTAGGAAAATCTATATTAGAATGGTCTATAAAGAAATATAATATTTATTTTGATGGGACTTCTCAGGTAGTTAAGAAAAAATATATATTTTATTGTGAATTAGGATTCAATATAGGTAGTGAGCAATCAGGTAAAAGACCTGTTGTAATATTACAAAATGATAAGGGAAATAATAGTTCTACAACGACAATAGTTGCTCCAATAACAACACATAGAGGCCTTAAAGTTATTGAACAATTAGCGAATGATAAAGTTAAGGTGGAAGTATTAAATGACAATGGAAAGGCTTATGAAAAAATACTAGATTACTATGAAGTACCAGTAGTTATTGAAAATGGATTTAAAAAACAAATAATAGGATACATAAATTTAGCTCAAATTAGAACTTTAAGTAAGAAGAGATTAGATAAATCACATGTAGCTGTAATTACAGAAGATACTAATATGAAAATACAAAGAGGACTTATAAAATTGTTAGCCTTTAAAGAAAAATAGTATTTGACATTTCCTAATTCTGTATGTATAATTAAGTTACAACATAAATCTTTCTAAATGCTATTTAGAAAATATTCAACAACAACTGGTCAGTATGCTATACTGGCCAAAATTTTATCCAATTTTAGTATACAATATAAATAGTTAGGCATAATATATAATACAACAAAAGTCGCTCTAAATGCTATTTAGAGCAATATCAACAAAGGGACCTCTAGAAGCATCTTACTTTTAGAGGTCCCTTATTGTTATATTTGTTATAATAAATACTTTCAAATTAAGATCTTTAAATACAATAACATTTATTAACAGTTTTATAGTTAACGAAGCTATACTAAGAAGGTACCATGGATTAACCATGATACCTCCTTTTTATTCTTCCCATAAAACGATAGTGTCCTCTTTTAATGATTGTTTTACATCAATTACACGTTGATTGCTACTACCTTTCCAATGTAGGTCGTTGGAATGTAGCTCTTTTACGAATTTACCGTCTACGATAACGTCTAGGTATGATATAAAAGGTAGAGATTTAATTTCTTCAAAGGTAAATCCAGTGTAGAGCCAGATTGTCTTTGTCGGAAATAAGGTATGAATTTCATTAACTAATTCACCTATGTCATTACGATTGTTAGGATGAAGTGGATCTCCACCACTTAAGGTTACGCCTGATATATAATCCTTCTTTAGTTCGGCAAATAATTCTTCCTTTGCAGCGTTATCAAAAGTTAGTCCACCATGAATATCCCAAGTAATGGGGTTATGGCACTCTTTGCAGCTATGAGTACAACCAGCTACCCATAGGACTACACGAAGTCCATCTCCATTTAGCATATCATCTTTAGTTATATTATGATATCTCATTACATACTTTTCCTCTCTTTTATTTCTGCCATTTTAGCATCGTTTAGCCTTGTATCCCCCTTCACTCTAGAATAGGATAAATAACCATTCATACGATCTATCTTTGTAAGATTTTTGCTACCACAAGCAGGACATTCATCCATGCTAAGTTCTTGGTGACCACAATCATCACAAAAAGCAAGAGATAGGTTAACACCTTCATATAATCCCATATCCATAGCACGTCTTACAAGAGTTTTAATAGCGCCTTTATTATAATTAATTGGATATTTTACATACTGTATTTTACCACCATTGGATAATTCCCAGAAACGGTATTCTAAGTCTTGTTTCTCAATTGGTGTAATATCTTCAGTAACGTGGCAATGGAATCCGTTACTTACGTATTCTCTATCCGATACATTTGATATAATACCATATTTTTTTCTAAATTGTTGTACTTGAAGACCGCACAAGTTTTCAGTTGGAGTAGCATAGATAGCATATAGATTACCGTCTTCTTCTTTAAACTCATTGATTTTTTTATTTATATGAGTTAATACTTCAATTGCAAATTCTCCGTCTTCTACTAAGGATTTCTTGTTATATAATTGTTGTAATTCGTTTAATGCTGTTATACCAAAGGAAGCAGTCGCTGTCTTTAATATTGGTTTGATTTTATCGTGGATACCAAGATTACCACCGTAAAATCCTCCTTCGCAGTAAGCAAGTGGATTGGTGGAGGCTCTCATTTCACCTAGATAATCATAGGTACGTATGTGTAGTTTGCGAATTAAGTTTAAGTAATAGTCAAGTACTTCATAGAAATCTTTTCCTTCTTGTCTTGATTTTGCTAGAATCATTGGAAGATGTAAGCTTACTACACCGATATTAAATCTTCCTACGAAAACAGGTGAATCTTCATCATTTTTAGGATTTAGCCCACCTTCTTTATACCAAGGTGATAAAAAGGCTCTACATCCCATTGGACTTATTATTTCTCCATATTTTTTATACATACTTGGAACATAACCCTCTCCTGTTAAGCTAAGCCAATCAGGATACATAGTTTTCCTTGAACATTCAATACCAGCTTCAAATACATCTTCTAGTGGACATCCTTCTCCATGAAGATTTTTATCATATAAGAATACAATCTTAGGGAAAAGTACAGGTTTCTTACAACCTTTCTTACCTTGTCCAATTCTTCTTACATCTAAAAGTGCGATGGAAGCCATTTTAGCAAATCTACCAGTTCCAGTACCAGCAGTTACTGTTATAAATGGGTAATCTCCACGGCTAGATGCTACGGTATTAAATTTATATTCCCAACCTTGAAATCCTTTTTCTAAGTCTTCTTTTACATCTTTTAAGGCTTCTTCCTGTGCTACCTCATCACTAACGCCAAGAGATATATATTTATCGTAAAATAATTTATAAGATTTCTCTGCATAAGGCTCTAATAATAAATCTACACTTGGTACTGTAAATCCACCGTATTGCTGACTTGCTGCGCTAAGTACAATATCTCCAATTACGTCAAAAGCAACGTTAAGAGTTTTAGGTTCGTTATACCATAAGTTACCCATCTCAAAACCGCCTTTAAGTACATTTTGAACATCAAAAAGACAGCAATTCATTGTATCTCTTCTTGCAGACATATCATGAATATAAAGATAACCATCTCTTGCAGCTTGTAATTCTTCGGTTGTTAAGAAGAATTTTTGATATAATTCTTTATTTAATTGATTAAAGATAAGACTTCTCTTAGTTGAAACTAAGGCACTATCTGTATTACTGTTTTCTTTATCGCCAATATACATAATAGACTGGCTCTTCTTGTAAACCTCATCTAACATATGAACGAAATCTTGCTTATAGTTTCTATAATCACGATAACTTTTTGCAACTAGTGGATTTGTTTTTTCTAAAGCACTTTCCACAATGTTATGCATTTCACTAATATCAATTTCATCCTTGTTCATAGAATTTACCTTATTTTGGACATAATTACAGATATAGTCATGCTCTTCTTCGGTAAATGTAACTAAGGCTCTATGGGCAGATTTATCT
>JAEWHU010000231.1 GCA_023387635.1 Bacillota bacterium | reverse complement strand
ATATCACTATTATTTGTAAGTGTAATAAACCCACCTACCATAACTAATACTGTAGGAACAGCATCCTCAACAGCGTGCATTACCACACATGGCCATACAGATTTAGTGAGCCTGCTTATTTCTACATACATTACCGTCCAACAAGTCATAATGACACATCCTGTTAAAAGATATCCAACCCTTGATATATCAACAAAATATTTATCTGGTAAGAAAACCATATAATACGCTGCGTGCCACAGCGCCCATACAAGTCCTGAAACTAGATAAATAACTAGGTCATTCGCTTTTAATTCAACAAGCTTAGGCGTTAGATATCCTCTCCACGCAAATTCTTCAAAGATATTTTTTATGAAATTTCCTCCAATGGAAACAATGGCAAGAGACAGAAAAGTATTCATATTAAAGCTTGTTATATCAACACACCCCAAAGCTAAGGCAATACCAACTGTTATCAAAGTAACCAATGGATAAATAATCAGTGCTACTAGATACCATTTTAGATTTCCTTTAAAATTAGGCCTCATACCAAAGTCTTTCCAATCACGATTAATAATTCGAAGAATAATAACTGTGAGAAATGGAATTATCAACCACAATCCCATTCCAAGTGAATTCCCCTTAGGCTGTTCTGTAAGAAGTAAATCGACTAATACTCCTATCCATCCACTTGCTAATGTTACAATTATAAATACTATCAAGTTACGTTTTGTTTTACTTAAACTCATAATATGTACCTCCCACAAATATTAATAATTCCACCTCAATGTTATTCCTGTGTGTATTATTTGGGTACACCAAATATCAAAAAATAAATTATCATTGATATTAGATCTACACCTACTATTGTTGCTAAAATAATCCCCGCTATTTTCAATGACTTCTTTGACTTAGTTTTATTTTCCCCAGTAAATATTTTCTCATTAAGAACTTGTGCTACTGACTTTTGATATGTACTGCTCTCTTTATATAGTTTTTCTTTTCCCATAACTAGTTCATCTAAGGAAATATCAAAATAGTCACTTAATATAGTTAATTTTTCCATATCAGGAGTTGACTCTCCAAGTTCCCACTTTGATATTGTTTGTCTAGACACATTAAGTTTATATGCCAGTTGTTCTTGGGAAATTCCCCTTTGCTTTCTTAATTCAAATAATTTTTTATTAAATTCCATATTCTCTACTCTTTCCCTTACTCTTTCTGTTCATCTGATATACGTAAGCTACGCTTATAAAAACTAATATTGGAATCAGTAAAACACTAGCCTCAATACCGTAACTTCCACCTGTCAACCACTCCTTATCATTCTTCACTGCAAACTGTATTATTCCATTCGACATTTTTCCACCACTAACTTGTAGGCCACAAACTATACTCAAAAAGAAATTCCATCCAACATGTATACCACATGCAGCACCTATAGAATTATCTTTTATCATTGCCAATGAAAATAAGAATGAAACTAATATTAAGTTAATTATAGCTATAAAAAAAGACACTTTATTTATTTCATTAAGACTAGATAAATGAGGGATTGCAAATACAATACTACTAATAGCAATTGCTAAAGGAACACCAACTCTCCTACTTAAAGAATTTTGTAAGAAACCTCTGCACATTAATTCCTCTGCACTCCCTTGTATAATATAAGCAAGTAAACTCATTGCTACTACCGTTATATTAAAATCTCCCAATCCTATAAATGTGTAATTTTCAGATACAAATAAAACAGCAACTATTCCGCTCACTAATATAATCCCTATAAAGAAATTCTTAATTAATATTTTTAAAAAATATAGATTCCATTCTAACATCATAAAGGATAAACTTCGCTTCTCAATAATTCTTACATATAATATGGTGAGTACCGCAAATCCTATAAAGCCATACAACGGTAGCAAATCTACCCACACTCCCCTTGGCATTTCCCCACTCAATAAATTGTAGCCTAATATGTTAAAAACAAAAATGACTACTACTTCCATTAGTATTGAAGCACTAAAATAGATAAACAAAAAAGCTAACAATTTCTGAACTACATATTCTACTTTACTATTACTCTTAATCTCTTTTAATGGATTAATATTTTTTAATATATTTATTATTGTACTCATTGTGTACCTCCTGTATTTTTATAATTTTACTATATCAAAACTATAAAAATATACCACCAAGAGTACTTAACAATCTGCCAACCAGTCCAAACATTAGTGTTAAATCTAGTTGCAACTGGCTAAAAAACAGGTTTTATATCAATTCATACATAGTATCCTTATATCTTTGTAATTTTAGTTCATGTGCTTTATATTATTGGATTATTCTATCACAAACCCTTTGATTTTCCTACCATAAATTACCTTTTAGTATCTAAGCTTGCATATAAAAAGGAACCATGCTTTACATTACATGATTCCTTTTTATTTTAATTTGCTACTAAATCAGATACAATGAATCTTCGACTTTTTATATCTTCTTCTTATTAAACCCTATAATCGTTACAATCCCTGCTGCCACCACCATAACAAGTGTAACTACAATAGCTATAGTATAATCTGAGACATTAGCATTTCCTGTTAATAGAGCCATACCAGAAGTTAATTTTGTTGGCAAATAATCTGATATACTTGGT
>JAEWHU010000213.1 GCA_023387635.1 Bacillota bacterium | reverse complement strand
GACGTAATCTTCCTCAGTATACATATAGGTACCTCTTTATTTAATTACCTATATTATACAACTTTTTTTAGATTTATCAATGAAGACTTTACAATATGAATATGCGTAATAAATTCCTATCTTTCTTGATTAAAACATATTTATTTAAGCAATCTACGAAACTTCTCTTCAATAGCACGTTTGCGTTCTATCGTTCTTTCATAATCAAGCGAATAAGAGCCATCCTCTAAAGTAATACAGTCGCCCTCTTTTGCTTCTAACGGTAACTTATTTTTAGGTATATTAATAAAGCTCCTATCTTCCATCTCACATACAGCATAATCACTTTCAAATCTATCTATAATTAATCTTACCATTATGATGTCCTTTCTATCTAGGTGGGTTACACTTGCTACAAGGTTCTAACCCTCTAGCTAACGCTTTATCAAGTGTAGTTGTAATATCACTCTTTCTTAGATATTGACAGCCTGCCGAATGATATTTTTCTCCTGACTTAGTAATATGAACTTCTATATTTTTATTATTATCAGTTGTAGCTACCTCGTTTTTTTCTGTATTACCGTTTGTTTCTGTATTACCGTTTGTTTCTGTATTGCCGTTTTCTTCTGTTTTTCCATTTGTTTCTGTATTAATGTTTGTTTCTTTATCATTGTTCAAATCTGTTTTCCCAGAATTGATGGAAGTACTAGGTTCTGTATTCCATGTAATATCAGTACCATCGCTAGTTGCTATAATAGTCCCCTGTTCATCAGTTCTAAAATATTGTATACCCAAATTCTTGAATCTGTTTAACACTTCCCTTGATGGGTGTCCGTATTGACTATTTATACCTACAGATATTACAGCATATTTTGGGTTAACTGCTTTTAAAATAGCTTCTGAATTCGATGTATCACTGCCATGATGTCCAGCTTTTAATACATCAGCGCTCAAATCAATTCCATTGTCACACATATCATATTCAGCTACTAGCTCAGCATCGCCATACATAACAAAAGAATTATTTCCGTTTATTAGCTTAATACCTACTGACCAATTATTTAGATTATCACCATAACCTCTATTGGGAGCTATTATAATAAATTTAGCATCACCCAGCTCATATTCTCTTCCTACCACAGGAACTGTAATCGATAAACCTTTATTTTCTATCGCATCCAATACATCCATGAAAGTATTAGTTGTATGAGTCTTCTCTGGAAGAATAACTTTTTTTACATCAAAACTACTTATTACATCATCTAAGCCACCAATATGATCTTCGTGTGGATGTGTTCCAATTACATAATCAATAGTTGTTACACCTAACTTCTTAAGATAACTAACTACAGTTTTGCCATCACCATTTTCACCAGCATCCATAACCATGAAATGACCATCTGATTCTATTATTATTGCATCAGCTTGTCCCACGTCAAGAAAATGGACTTTCATGTCGGTAACTTCTGATGATTCTATTACCGTTGCATCAGGGTCTGAATTAATTTCTTCAGTCTCAAATTCCTTATCTGATTCAGAAATTTCTTCATTTGCTGACTCTTGCTTATTATTAACAGTATCGTCTGTTATCTCATCATTAATAATGATATCATCATTTGGTTCATTTATATCAGCATCATTATTTGATATATTATTTACTTCTTCTATATCTGTTTTATTTGCCGTATCAGCATTACTAGTCAGCGTATCTGGTTGAGCCATAGCGGCGGCAAAGAATAGAATTATAACAGATGCTATTAAGAACCCTTTCTTCGGCAACTTTCCTTTATCCCTCATTATCTTATGTATGGCTGGACAAGATAATAAAGCACATGGTATACAAAGTATACTAGTTAACAATGCTCCTGGTGTTGTTATGAATGAAATTGTACTTAGTACAAAGAATAAAGTTATCACCCATAACAAAATATTTTTCATTTGTTTCATGTAATCCTCCTGTAAACATTTATCTGTTGTATATAAATTAAAAAATCTTTTATATTATATAAAAAAATGTATAAATTCTCAACTAATATTCTATAGTTTTAATTTAATTTATATATTGACTTATAATTTATCCAAATAAGTGTAATTAATTCTCAATTTTACCTATACAGCCACTTTACTAAATAATTTACTTATTTTTACTTCCATTCCCCCCCTCTAAAGCCTAGAAAAAAGGACCATCTCATAATAGGATAATCCTCTTTACAATGTTCCCAAGTATCAAAGCTAAAATCCATTGGAATTGGCAATCCATATTCTACCTTTTCATTTACATATATTGATGTAATAAATCAAACTTTTTGAAAAATTTTAAAAATAATACTTGCAAACCTAAACACAATGATATATAATACTTATTGTTGTAAGGCTCGTTGGTCAAGCGGTCAAGACGCCGCCCTCTCACGGCGGAAACAGGGGTTCGATTCCCCTACGAGCTGTTAATTTAAAAGGTGTTATAAATATAGCAAATAAGCCACTTTTAAGAGTTTTAAATTCTTTAGAGTGGCTTTTTGTTTTACGAAAATTCGTCTTTTCTAAGTTTCTTTCTAAGTTTTTAATATTTTTCTGTTATACACATATATATTACACAAAAAAAGAGCCGATTTCTCGACTCTGATTAATATGTATCTTACAATATTTTATTACTTAAAGTGTTTATATCCTAAAACTTGCATTTACAACTTCTACAAACTCTATCAACTTTATTTGTCATAAATCCTACAAATAAACTCCAATTACGTCTAATCATTTCAAAATCTGTTGAGCCACATTTAGGACATCTCATTTCATATCGTAACAATTTTGGATATGACGATAAATCGTTATCTATTACATCTTTGGACTCTTTTAAATCTGCATTTGTTATTAATCTAAATTGTTTGATTGCATTTACCTTATTACCCAATGATATTTGATATAATACACTTGATATATCATACTGTACCCCACAATAAGTATAAAGGTTATTATTATTATTATTTACTTTACCACTTATAGGACAACCACAATTTGGACAGCTAACAGCTTTGTCAGATATTTCTTTGCCACATTCTTCACATTTAATTAATGCCATGTTATTTTCACCTCTTTTTATTCTATATTTCATTACCATCATTACGCACTTGTAACTCACCCTCTTTATCAATTGTTTTTGAATCTCCCTTTAAGCTATAGTCAATATTTCGCACATTTCCAGACATATTAGCCTTAAATACAATAATCACCATTTTCGCTTATTTTTTCATTATAC
>JAEWHU010000147.1 GCA_023387635.1 Bacillota bacterium | reverse complement strand
GTATAAACCTACCAACTATAAATAATTTGTTGGTAGGTTTTTTATGTGCTAAACTAAAATTTAGTTAATTAGGTACATTGAAAACTAAATATTAGTTGATAGAATTATTGGAATAAAAAGGTGGAGTTAAACTTTTCGTGGTAGTATAATATAATTATTGATTCTCTATAGTATCAAAAAGCAAACAAATTATTATATGTATTTACGAACGGATTAAATTTTGATAATTGTAATACGGTTTCTTTAGATATAAGTAGACGTGGTGCAGTTAAGGATGAAGAAGCGATTTATTATCTTAAAAATAATCAAGGAACATTTGTATTTAGGCTATTATTCCCTTTGGATATAATAGATACTAAATAAAATCCTGGATTTATCATAAATAACCACTATGATAAATCCAGGATTTTCACTTAATTTTTCATACTATTTAATCTTTGAACCACAAAAATTACAATGGATGTAACCCTTTTCGACTATTTTATTACAGTATTTACAATGTTTTTTGCCTGTATCTGCCAGTGAAAGAGTATTTGCTTCTTTGGACTTATTCAGAAATTGCCTATACGCATTAATTAAAGCTATTCCTAACGTTATAAATGATATGGCAAGACCAATTAATATAGTTCCCTTATTGACATATTTTGCATTAAGAAATATTCCTGTTATAAGCAATAAAACACCTATCATAAGAGATGCAATAATCAATAGTATAGTTTTGTCCGCTTTAATTATTATAGTTCCCTTTGTAGGAGTTCCAGATAATTTGCCACAATATGTACAGAATGCCTCATCTTCCATTAGGGCTTTCTTACATTTACTACATGATCTAGAATTGTCGTTATTCAATTAATTTTCCTCCATTGTATTACAGTTTTAAACGTATTATAATTTGCAAGGTAAATTATGTCAACATTAAAAGTAAATCATCTCAATATACAAGGAAATTATGGAAACAATATAGTTTAATTTTTCTGTTGATACCGATTAAGGAAATTATTAAATTTTTCTCTCCATTCATTCAATGAGCTGATACAATGGAGAGAAATTAATAAATACATATATACATAAATCAATTATAAATTATTTTATATAAGTTATCTACATTCATCACTGATTGGATCTTGAATAAATGTACTAAGTCTAAATTTGTGTTTATGACAATCATTAACAGATGTCACTGACTCTAAAAAGTGAACGTGTCTATCGCCAACATAAATTGCTCCTGAGGTTCTTCCACAAAATTCATGAAAATGATCTTCATAAAAATCTGTTCTGAATTTTATTTCATGAACATGGTCTTTTCCAATTGGAATTGCTTCACCTGAAACAGTTGCAAATCTATGGTTATGAGGGTCTTCACCACGTTCTGCTATTTCAACGCTACCCTGAACTTCGTGTACATGTTTTTGTCTATTATATTCAGGTTCACAAGCCCAGTTACAATTTTGAGAGTTATCCATACATCCCATATATTTTGCTCCTTATATAATTATATTAAGAAACTAAAGTTAGTTCCTATAAAATAATATATGAAGGAAATTGGTAAAAGTGAATATAATTGTAGGAAAAATTGAAATATGTAGTATAATAGGAGAATTTATTATAGTTTTATTATAGTAATACTGTTGATATTGAAAGAATAACATCTAAAAATGGTTATTACTAGCAGTATTTTATGGTTCATGACACATATTTGCCAAATTTTTTACATAGAGTAATTTTGTACTATTAATGTGTTTATAAAATATGCCGATATAGTAAAAAAGAGGTTTATATTAAGGAACATAATAAGGATATGTGAAATTTGGCAAGGAGGTCACAAATGAAAATGAGAAATAGAACCATGTACTTAGGAATCCTAAGTATTTTATTATTAGTTGCCATAGGGGTCACTAATAGAGTACAAGTGAATGCATCTAGCGTAACACCAACACCACCAAACGCGAATGGTGGTTTTAAATTCGTTTATAATACTGGTGAATTTGTTGGTTCGGATATAGAGTTAAATACGAATACAGCTCAAATCCGTATTAACAATGATAATGGTATTGAAGACGGGTATAAAGTAGATTGGAAATCATCAGAGCCGACAGTAGTTACTGTTAAAGAGGATTCTAGTCAATTATTTGCTACTTTAGAACGTATGGGTCCAGGTTATTCAATGATTACAGCTACCATTACGCAAGGTGGTAAAATATATTCTATCAGTGTTCAAGTAGCAGTGGAGTTAGAGGTAGACTATTCAAAAGGGGACTTTACCTATGCTGGTGTCAATCAAGCACAAATTATTCAACTTAATGGGAAAGGTGATTTTAAAACGGTTCCTTTAAAGTATAAGAATAGTAGTGTTACAATAGATAATAATACAGTTTCTTGGGAGAGCAGTAATAAGGGTGTTGCAACTGCAGAGGCTGGTAAAATAGTAGCAGTTGGTGCTGGTACTACGGACATTATAATTAAGACCAATACAGAATCAGCTACAGGTAAAAAGCAAGTTGTAACAGTAAAAGTGGTTGTAAAACCAATGGCTACAGATCCTTCATCAAATACATTAAAAGATACATTTACAATTAATAATGCTTCACCTGATTTTACCATATATTCAAATGCTTCAAAAGCTACAGATATTACATGGGTAGTAAAAGCAAATGGAAAAATTATTGCTCCAAATGATACTACACTTTTAGAATATCATGCAAGTGACATGGATGGTGGATTTGAAGTAAAGAATGCAAAAGCTGGTACATATGAGATATATGGATATTCGGAGTCTAAATATGGTGATATTCCCTGGAATGTGCTATATGTAAAGGTTATTGTACCAGTAAAGATTGATAAGAAAGTTATAGTAATGAATGTTGGTGATGTATATGATATCATTAAGAATTCTAATATTCCTAATACAACATCCTTTACATTCACGCCTTATCCAGATCCAGTAACTAACGTAGTGCATGTACATAATACAACAGGTGTTATTACGGCTAAAATGGAGGGAACTGTGACAATAAAGTTAACTCCTAGTGGTGATAGTGGTATTGTCTTGGATCCTAAAGATGCACTAATTACGGTAACTGTAATCGATGGATTAGCCCTAAGTACGACCAATGCAACTATATATATTGGTGGAACAATACAATTAGATCCAATTGCAACCGATCCATCAAGACAAATCACATGGACATCAAGTGATGCTTCTGTGGCTAGCGTAAAAGATGGTTTAGTTACAGGGCTTAAAGAAGGTGAAGTTATAATTACGGCCAAGCAAACCATTCTAGGAGTAACAAAAACAGCAACTTGCCTAATTAATGTTCGAAATACAATAACGAATATAACAATTGATCCTTCCAGTGTAGTATTAAATATAGATGAGTATGC
>JAEWHU010000103.1 GCA_023387635.1 Bacillota bacterium | reverse complement strand
CTTCAGGGTTTAAGTAATAATGTTTGGTTTGGCTAGTTTCTTCTGGAATCATATCATATGTATTTTCAAGTAGCTTAACTACTTTTTTAGCCTTTGTAGACACATCTTTATTTTTTTTCACTACTGTGACTTTTAACTTATATGTTCTTTTTCCATCTCCAGTTACGGTTATTGTAGTAGTACCAGGTTTAAGTCCGGTTACTTCGAAACAGAAAGAGTTAGTATATGTAATATATTCACTTTTAGCTATAGAAGAATCTCCATCTTTTACTGTGTATTTATCATGAAGAAAGGAATAGTCCATAGTAATACTTGCAGTGTTACCTTCAAAAAGAAGTATTTCTGTTTTTCTTAAATTAGACCCATCCACATAAATATAAAAATAATGTTTCCCCGTTTTTGAACTTGCAGTTACGATAGCAGAGCCTCTAGCAGAACCACCAAGAGGAGAGGAAATTACACCTGTTTTAGATACAGTAACTTCTTTCGGTCTGTTAGAAGTCCAAGTGATTTTACCTGTTAAACTAGGTGCAGAAAGCTGCTTGGTGTCATTTATGCCCATGTAATATGTAGTTTTGTTGGTTGATTTTGATTTACTCACAGTAATGTTACATTTGTATGTTTGTTTATTTACTGTTGCAGTTATGACTGCTTTTCCAACTTTTTTTGCTGTAACTTTACCTGATTGGGATACCGTTGCAATGGATTTGTTACTTGATGTCCAAATAACCTTACTGGATGTACCAGTAACTTTTAGTGTAGTACTAACTCCTACCCTTAATTCCAATTTACTTTTGTTTAGCTTAATTGACTCCGCTGAAACGGTGGATGTAAATAAAAAAATTAAGGCAAAAGCAAGAAATACGGTTAATAGTGATTTTTTCTTTTGTGTCATATAATTCCTCCTAAATGTAATGTTAAGTTACATAATATTATATATTATGAGGTTATTCAACATAATAATGTGTTAAGTTTATATTGGATGTATCAGCAGTCCCCTTATGGTAGAAAGGTTATACCCTTTATAGTGGAATATCTACAACTACATATGAATTAATGGATCTAAAGGAATGGGGGTAATTCAAAGCATGTTTTTGTAGTATTTATCTATCAGAAGTGATATTATAAGGGTATTATTTACTATATGAGGTATGTAATTATGGCTAAGCTGAATAATCTTTTGGATGTATTAACAAAAGAACACGTTTATATACAAATGCATAACTATCCAGATCAAGATGCAATTGCTTCTGCTTTTGGTCTTAAAACTTTGCTGGAAATTAGTGGAGTGAAGGTTACGATTTGTCATCATGGACATATTGATAAATTTAATACCATAAAAATGATAGAGTTACTCCATATAGATATTGTTGAGGATATAAATCTAACGGTGAATGAAATGGATGAAATTATTTTAGTGGATGGACAACTTGGAAATGTAAATATGAACCATATACAAGGGAAAAAGATTGCTTGTATCGATCACCATCCCATTTATGAAAAACAAGATTATAGATTCTGTGATATAAGAAGTGAATGTGGAGCTTGTTCCACAATTATTGCTGATTATTTTATAGAGAATAGTATAGAGATACCAAGAGAGGTAGCTACTGCATTATTATATGGAATTAAAATGGATACTTCTAATTTAACGAGAAGAGTTTCTGATATGGATATCGATATGTTTTCTTATCTATATAAAATAGCAGATATCAACATGTTAGTTCAATTTGATAATTGTAGTCTTAGACGGGAAGATTTACTTGCATATCAAGATGCCATATCAACACTTATAATAAGTGATTTTGTTGGTATTGCAAAAATAGGGGATAATTGCTCCGAAGCAATTATAGGAACAGTATCAGACTTTTTGCTTACATTGGCAGAGGTTAAAGTTTCTTTGGTATATGCTTATCGTGTAGGTGGTTTAAGATTCTCGGTACGAAGTGAGAATAAAGACGTTGATGCAGGGAAAATCATTCGTGAAGCATTACGAGGAATCGGAGAGGGTGGTGGGCATAACCAGATGGCAGCGGGTTTTGTTCCTGATTTGTCTGACACCTCTAAAATAATGGAAATAGCCAGTATAGTAACGAAGAGAGTAATTCAATTAGTGAATGCTTAAGAGGTAAGCTGTTGTAATTTGCCTAATTACATGAATTGATTAAATATTCATGAATTTATAATTTTTTATATAAATTCGTCATAAAGAGATTGACACCTTATATTATACATGATATAATACGGTTCGGTACACGTATCTGGATTAAGCATCTAGAGCAAAGGAATAGTTGAATAAATTATGATTATATAAAAGCTCTCTGTCCAATGAACAAGAGCTTTTTTTATGGGTTTTCTCTTTAATTGAGATGTAATATCCTTTTGCTGATGCTTAGCGATGTAGAAGATGGGTTTATTATAAATTATTTATTAAGTAGAAAAGTAATTTACACATCGTAAGTCAAATTGAAAATTATTTTCAAAGTTGAAAAAATTTTCAATGTTAAAAGGAATTTCAAGGAAAGAAAGGAAACTGATTAAGTATGCAAACAGTTAGATTTGAAGAATTAAATATTAGCGAGCCAATATTACGCGCAATTGTGGAGATGGGGTTTGAAGAAGCATCACCTATCCAAGCAAATGCAATCCCTCATATATTAGAAGGAAAAGATATCGTAGGTCAAGCTCAAACAGGAACAGGAAAAACAGCAGCTTTTGGTATACCATTACTAGATAGTATTGATCCAAAAGATAGAAATTTACAAGCAGTTGTATTATGTCCAACAAGAGAATTAGCAATTCAAGTTGCAGATGAAATTAGAAAATTAGCATTATTTTTACATGGAATAAAAGTCTTACCAATTTATGGTGGACAAGAAATCTCAAAACAAATTCGTTCTTTAAAAGCAGGTACTCAAATAGTAATTGGTACACCAGGACGAGTTATGGATCATATGAGAAGAAAAACAGTAAAATTTGATAACGTTAAGATGATCGTTCTTGATGAAGCAGATGAAATGTTAAACATGGGATTCCGTGAAGATATCGAAACTATATTAAAAGACACTCCAGAAGATAGACAAACAGTTTTATTCTCTGCTACAATGCCAAAACCAATTATGGATATCGCAAGAACTTATCAAAAAAACGCTGAAATTATAAAAGTTGTAAAGAAAGAATTAACAGTTCCTAAAATTGAACAATATTATTATGAAGTAAAGCCAAAAAATAAAGATGAAGTTTTATGTAGATTATTAGATATGCATGATCCTAAGTTGTCCCTTGTATTTTGTAATACAAAAAGACAGGTTGATGAATTAGTATCTACTCTTCAAGGTAGAGGATATTTTGCAGAAGGTCTTCATGGCGATTTAAAACAACAACAACGTGATAGAGTTATGAATAGTTTCCGTAATGGAAAAACAGAAATCTTAGTAGCAACGGATGTAGCTGCAAGAGGTATTGACGTTGATGATGTAGAAGCAGTATTTAACTACGATGTTCCTCAAGATGAAGAATATTATGTTCACCGTATTGGTAGAACTGGACGTGCAGGAAGAACAGGAAAAGCGTTTACCCTAGTAGTAGGTAAAGAAGTTTACAAATTAAAAGATATTCAAAGATATTGTAAAACAAAAATCATTGTTCAACCTATTCCATCTATTAACGATGTAACAGCGGTGAAAGCAGAAAAAATATTAGATAAAATCAAAAACTTAATCGAAACAGAAGATTTAAGTAAAATGATTGATTTAATTGAAAAACGTGTAAATGACGAAGATTACACTTCACTCGATGTTGCAGCAGCTTTCTTAAAACTTGCTATGGGCGATGAGAATGGTGGAATAGAAGAAAAACCTGTTTATGAAGAATTTGGTGATACTGGTGCAGAAGCTGGTATGGTTCGTTTATTCATTAATATTGGTAAAAACCAAAAAACTAGACCTGGTGATATACTTGGAGCAATTGCAGGTGAAACTGGTATGCCTGGTAAATTAATTGGAAGTATTGATATGTATGATAAATATACATTTGTAGAAGTTCCTAAAGAATATGCATCAGAAGTAGTTCAAGTAATGAAAGATGCAAAAATTAAAGGTAAAAGTATTAATATAGAACCTGCTAATCGTAAATAGTAGGAAAAGGATCTGCCTCTAAAGTAATTTTAGAGGTGGATTTTTTTTGATTTAGAGGAAATTGCCATATGAGTTAAAAAACTTTCACATAAAACCGTAGTTCGTCTTAGATTAATGTGTAATTAGGTATAGATATGAATACCCTGATTGACACATTAGTACATACTGTTATAATAAGATGTGTTATTATTAAAACATAAATTATAAAAGGGGAAAGAGTGTTAAGACATTCAAGGAATGACATGAAGCAGAATATGACAACAGGTAGTGTAGGAAAGCATTTAATATCCTTTGCAATACCAATGATTTTAGGAAATATATTTCAACTTACATATAATGCAGCAGACTCCATTATTGTTGGGAGATATGCTGGAGAGGATGCCTTAGCAGCAGTGGGAACATCCAATCCTATTATGAACATTATAATCTTTTTTATTGTTGGCATTTGTATGGGTGCTTCTGTATTAATGAGCGAGTTCTATGGTGCGAAAGATTTTGATAAATTAAAGAGGGAAATATCAACAAGTATTATAGTAGGTAGTTTTTTTACAGTAGTTATTACTATCCTATGTTTTGTTCTTGCTAAGCCCATTTTATTATTAATTAATACACCTCATGAAATATTACAGGATGCAGTTTTATATTTGCGAATAATATTTATCGGGTTAATTTTCACCTTTATTTATAATATATATGCTTCTACACTACGAAGTATGGGGGATTCTAAAACACCAATATATTTCGTTATGATAGCAGCAATTCTAAATGTAGTATTAGATATTATATTTGTAAAGTTTTTTCACTACGGAGTAGCAGGAGCAGCAATCGCAACAGTAATAGCTGAGGCTGTATCGGGCATATTATGTATAATATATGCAAATAAAAAGATACCAATATTGCGTTTTAAAAGAGCGGATCTAGTGATCGATAGATTATTGTTAAAGCAAACTATAAGTTATAGCTGGTTTTCTTCCATGCAACAAACGGTCCTTTATATTGGTAAAGTGTTTGTTCAAGGTGCAGTAAATCCTTTGGGTATAAGTAGCATAGCTACCTTTAATGCAGTAAACAGGGTGGATGATTTTGCATTTACCCCTCAACAAAGTATTGCTCATGGTATGACAACCTTTATTGCACAAAATCGTGGTGCAAAAAAAGAGGAAAGAATAAGGAAGGGATTTATACGTGGATTACAAATAGAATTTGCTTATTGGGTAATTCTTTTAATAGTAGTTTATCTAGGCTCAGGCAGTATGATGAAACTATTTATAACAGGTGGAGATACAAGCGTTGTTACCTTAGGAACAGAGTATTTAAAGGCAATGGCAATCTTTTATGCATTGCCAGCATTAACTAATGGGGTACAGGGGTATTTTCGTGGAATGGGCAAATTAAATGTTACTCTCAATGCAACCACTGTTCAGATGATAGC
>JAEWHU010000357.1 GCA_023387635.1 Bacillota bacterium | reverse complement strand
ATTTATTATATTGATACAACTATCACGTTTTGGTTATCTAAAACATTAAATTATAATATCTTGAAATTTTTTCATCTATATCTTGAATACTCATATATCTAGCTTCTCTTATTGTTTCTTTTCCTTCGACAAATAAAAGAACAGCAGGAATAGTAAAAACATTATATTCTGCTGATATTATTACAGATTCTTTTACATCTACTTCAGCACTTTTAATTTTAGGATACTTTTTAAGTATTTCTTCCATTTTAGACTAAATCGAAATACATACACCGCATGCTTCACTTCCAAAGTAAACTAATGCCATATCATTCTTACTTATTAAGTTCTCTATTTTTTCCTTTGAGTTTACTATATGCATAATAATCTATCCTTCCACTGAATCATATACTTTAAAATCATATTAAAACCATTTATATAGAAAAACAAGAAGATGTTATTATGTATTTAAAACATCTTCTTTAATATTGTGAACATAACAAGATTGTGGGGACCCTTGCGCAATCTTTGATTGCATTAATGGGTGAGGTTCTTATTGTAAATACAACAAGGTTCTGGGGTACCCATACGCAATCTTTGATTGCGCTAATGAATCAGGTTCTTATTAATGAATATCTAAATCTTTTCTGTTCTATAAACAGGAATATTTATAATTACTTTAGTACCTACATTTATTTGGCTTTCAACTTTAATTTCTCCATTATGTTTTTCAATAATCCATTTCGCAATTGCAAGTCCAAGGCCTGTTCCACTTACACCTTCTGCTCCCTTAGTTCTTGACTTATCAACTCTATAAAACCTGTTGAATATATTAGGCAAATCCTCCTTTGAAATACCAACACCTGTATCCTCTATTAAAATCTGTGCTTTGTTTCTATTAAGAATAGATTCAATTTTAATACTTCCTCCCTCAGGAGTATATTTAATACTATTATCTATAAATATTCTCAAGGATTCCTTTATAAGTCTTGGATCTGCATTTATTAAAATAATTTCATTTTTCAACTTAATAATCTGGTGAACATCATCTATCATTTTTGTTTCTTTAATAATATCATCTATAAGTTCATTTAAATAAAAATCTTTCTTTTCAACTTTCTGAGTATTCTTATCCCCTCTGGCTAAAAATAAAAGCTTTTCAACCAGATACTTCATATTTTCAGACTCCTCTTTAATTGCAGTTAAAGATTCATCCAGTATCTTCTCATCCTCCTTGCCCCATCTGTGAAGCAGATCTGCATATCCTTGTATGACTGAAATAGGAGTTCTTAGCTCATGGGAAGCATCTGAAACAAATTGACTTTGTTGATCGTAAAACTTTTGTATCCTATCCAGCATGCGGTTAAATGTTCTTGCAAGGTCTTTAAGCTCATCTTGAGAACCACTTACATTTAACCGAGTGTTTAGCTCATTTACTGTTATATTTTCAACAGTTCTTGTCATCACCTCAATGGGTTTTAAAATCTTCTTACTGTATTTTGAGCCTGAAATTATAGCAGTCAAAAGTAGAAATAGATTTACTCCTAATAGTACCAATCCTAGAATTATTAAGCTGGCATTCTCTCTTGGCATCCTATTTTTGATTTGAATTTGAAGGTAATTGTCATCCAGATGAATTTCTTCTCTTAATATCATTGCATACCCAAAGTTATAATCCCCTCCTTTAAAAGCCTTCTTAATATCATAAGAGACAGAAGGAGCATCCTTTACTAAAATATAATTATCATTTATTTCTAATGATTTTGCTGAATCTTGTTTACCATAAAAAGTTATATCTACATTATCACCTTCTGTGGTATATATAACAGAGCTGTCCCTATGGAATATAGTAATTGACAGATTGTCAAGCTCTGCAAGTCTATCAATCCTTTCTTCTAAAGTCTCTACACCATCACTTAAATAATCCGATACCATATAAAAATCTCTTTTCATATGACCCTGTGCACTCCACACACTGAGTCCAGTAAAACCTACAATAATACATAAACTGAGAAACATAAGCATAGAAAGAGTCTCTCGAGCATAGACTAGAGTTATTTTAAAGGTTAATGAAAAATGAAGCTTTTCAATAAAAGTATCATACACCCTTTCTAATCCTAATTTTGCGTATTTAAAAATGGTAGTAGAAGTTAAAATTAAGAAGCTTATTATTTCCTTGATAAGTTTAAATATTTTTTTAATTGTGCTCATATTTTAAAAGATATCCCACCCCTCTAACGGTGTGTATAAGTTTTTGGCTATATTTATCATCTATCTTGCTCCTTAAATATCGAATATACACATCAACAACATTGGTATCTCCAATGTAGTCATAACCCCATACTACTTGGAGAATCTTGTCCCTTGTCAATACAATATTTCTATTTTCTATGAAATACTTAAGTAAATCGAATTCTTTCTTTGTAAGCTCAATTATTTCTTCACCATAGGTTACCATATGTTGATCCACATCAATCTTCAGGTTTCCAAGTTGCAGAGATTTTCCTTCTAAATTTCTATTAGCTTTTGTCTTTAATGCAGCTCGTATCCTAGCTAAAAGCTCTTCTATTGCAAAAGGCTTTGTTACATAATCATTAGCTCCCATATCCAGGCCTATAACTTTGTCCATAACCTCATCCTTTGC
>JAEWHU010000352.1 GCA_023387635.1 Bacillota bacterium | reverse complement strand
CAGTGGAATCGCTGTTTACCCAAATGATGGAAAAAACTTTACTGAGCTTTTTAATCATGCACATTTATCTTTATTAACTATTCAAAATATGAGAGACAAACACATTTGTTTTTATGATGAAATTTCTCATCTCTCATTTTTAGAAGATAAGTCAACAAATTTTTATGATCTATATCATATTACAAAAGCTAGAGCTTTTGGTACAAATAATTTTGATAAAGAAATTATTGCATTTGCATTTGATATCATGTCACGAACAAAAGACGTTAAAAGTGCAATTAACTTATTACTTAGTAAGGTAAGAACACAGTTCCTTAGTGATAAAGTTTGTATTATAGAGAAATCAGTAATGGGAACAGAATATAATACCACTTACCTTTGTAGTAAAGTTGGTGTTGAAAGCCTTGAAGTTTTGGATAGCGGAAGAGATGAAATCAAAGAATATATGGATTGGTTTGATGAAAATGGAATTTATTACACAAATAATATAAAGAACACACAAATTAGTAAAAATAATCACTCATTATATACACAAAATTTGGTATCTTTCCTTCAATGTGGAATATATGATGACGGAGAATTAAAAGGCCTAGTTAGTATAGAGGATGATAAAGAAAGAGAATGGACTCAAACTGAAATAGAATCAATAATAACAATAACAAATATTATATCTTCTTATCTATTAAAAATACGTGCCTCAGATCGTGCAAGTAAGCAATTATACAATCTAAAAAATTATGATTCTTTAACAAATCTACCTACCCTATATAAATTTAAAGTAGATTCGAAAAGGTTATTAAAAGAAAATACAGAGAATCAATATGCAATTATATATTCTGATATTAATCAATTTAAGCATATAAATGACACACTTGGATATGATCTTGGTGATAAAATTCTATGTGATTTAGCTAATTTCTTAACTGATAATATGAAGCATGAGTGTATTTCACGAATTGGAGAAGATAATTTTGTAATTTTAGTACCTTATTATTCGGAAGAGGATCTTATGAATACGGTATTAAAAGCAAATGAACAATTTAATAATATAGAAAAAGCAAAATATCCAGGATATAAGTTTACAATCACAAGTGGCATTTCAATCGTAGATCGAAATGAAGATTTCTCTGTTACCATAGACAATGCCAATATCGCAAGAAAAGCATTGAAACATTCTACGAATAATTCATGTTTATTTTTTGATGATAATATGAAAATGAAAATACATAAGGAAATAGAAATTACCAATAATATGGAACAAGCCTTAAAAAATGGTGAATTTATTGTCTATATTCAACCTAAGATTGGGCTTTTAGAGAATATTGTAGTAGGTGGTGAAGCATTGGTTAGATGGAAAAAATCTGAAGATGTTATTATTCCACCGAATGAATTTATTCCAGTTTTTGAAAAAAATGGATTTATAGTAAATTTAGATTTTTACATATATGAAGAAGTTCTTAAAATGATGCGAAAATGGCTCGATAATGGAGTTAAAGTAGTGCCAATATCATTAAATGTTTCAAGAATTCATCTAAACGATGAGAATTTTGTAGATGAAATTAAAAAATTAGTGGACTTGTATGATATTCCATACGAGTTATTAGAATTAGAATTAACAGAAAGTATATTTTTAAAGAATTCTGAAATAGCTTTAACAGCTATGAAAGGACTTAGAGAGTTAGGAATTAAAGTGTCCATTGATGATTTCGGTTCTGGTTATTCATCACTTAATTTATTAAAAAATATGTCCACTGATGTGATTAAACTTGATAAAGAGTTCTTTAGTAAAGGCGATGAAATGCATAAAGAAGAAAAAATCATTGTATCAAGTATAATTAGTATGGCAAAACAATTAAATCTTAAAGTGATTTCAGAAGGTGTTGAAACTAAAAATCAATCAGACTTTTTAAGAAGTGTTTCTTGCGATATGGCTCAAGGATTTTTGTTTGCAAGACCAATGCCTGTTGATAAGTTCGAGAAGATATTAATCGAACCAAAATCTTTTTATAATGCATGAGATAAAACGTTAGACAAAACATAAGATAAAACTAAATTACTAAAAATTTAGGTATTTTACCTATAATTTTTAGGATAGAAATCCCCCCTCTATACAGATATAATTAGACTATAATCGTCTAAGGATTTGATAGGGGGGGTTTTTTGAATAATAGACTGTGGTATACAAAACCTGCAACTGAATGGAAAGAAGGTTTACCAATAGGTACTGGACGTTTAGCAGGGATGGTATTAGGAGGAATAGAAGAAAGAATAGGACTAAATCATGAATGGTTATGGGTTGGTTGTAATCGTAACAGGACAAATGAAGATAGAGTAAGCTACTTAAAACCTGTACGTGATTTGTTGATAGAAGAAAAGTATGAAGAAGCAACACTTCTTGCTAACGAAGCATGGGGTGGTAATGGAGGTATTAGTGATAGACCTACAAGAGAAGATGCTTATCAGCCTATTGGTGACTTCAAATTTAATTTAGAACACGGACCAACTAGTAATTACACAAGAGAACTGAATCTTGATAAAGCAAGAGTAAAAGTATCATATGATGCAGATGGTACTCATTATACTAGAAGAACCATTGCTCATTTAATTGAAGATTATATTATTATACATATTGAAGCTGGCGGCAGGGAAATAAATGGAGAATTTTGGATGGAGAGAATATTTGATCCTAAATGTACCATTAATTATGAAGTTGGGCCTGCTACCATTATTATGTCAGGAGAATTTCATGGAGGATTAAAGTTCTGCGCAAAAGCGGATATAAAGATAAAAGAAGGTAGTATTATACCATGTAGCAATAACGAGTTAAAAGAAACCAACCAGTTAAAAGAAACCAATCAGTTAAAAGAAACCAACCAGTTAAAAGAAACTAACCGATTACGAGTAACCAACCGATTACGAGTAATCGGGGCAAAAGAAATTTTAGTGTTTATTAATATGGGAACAGATGCAAAAGGTGAACATCCACTTGAGGAATGTCGTAGATATCGGTTACCAGTTAAAACGTGGGATAAATTATATGCTGAGAATATAAAAGAACATGAAGAACATTATGGAAGGCTTAGACTACATATAAGCGATATTAACCACGAAGTACCAACCAATGAACGAATAAAAGCTTATCGCATTGGTAATGAGGATACAACTATGCCTTTACTATATTTTAATTATGGTAGATATTTGTTATGTGCGTCTTCGGCAAATGGAGAATTACCTGCTAATCTTCAAGGAAAATGGAATGAAGATATTACTCCAGCTTGGGACTCAGATTACCATAATGATGTAAATTTACAGATGAATTATTGGTTGGCAGAGAGTGGACATCTACAAGAATATACAGAAGCACTTATGGTATATCTAGAAAAAATGGTACCATATGGCAAGGAAGCTGCTAAAAAACTATTTGGATGTGAGGGCATGTGGCTACCATTATCATCGGATGCATGGGGACTTGCAACACCAGAAACCTATGGTTGGAGTGTATGGATTGGAGTTGCTGCTTGGCTTTCACAGCATGTATGGTGGCATTATGAATATGGCCAAGATTTGGAATTTTTAAAATTAAGAGGCTATCCATTTATGAAAGAAGTGGCAAACTTCTACGAAAGCTTCTTAGTAAAAGATAACATGGGAACTTATCAAATTATGCCTTCACAGTCACCAGAGAATCGATTTGTTGGTGGTGGTGAGATGCCAGTTACTATCTGCGTGTCCTCCACAGCAGATATAACTCTTGCTATGGATTTATTGTCTCACACCATACGAGCTGCAAAGTTATTAAATGTAGATGAGGATAAGCAAATAATATGGCAGGAGATGTATGATAATCTACCAGAATTTCAAATCGGTAGTAAAGGACAACTACTTGAATGGAACAAAGAATTTGAAGAAGTTGAACCAAGTCATAGACATACTTCCCACCTAATAGGATTATATCCTGGAGAACAAATTAGTAAAGAGCGAACACCAGAACTATTCGAAGGTGCGAGAGTATCATTATTAAATCGTATAGAAGCGGGTGGTGGACATACAGGATGGAGTAGGGCATGGACAGCTTGTTTATTTGCTAGAGTTGGAGAAGGTGATATGGCATTTGAGCATCTTCGTGCTTTAATTGGCGATTTTGCTACTGAGAGTTTGCTTGATTTACATCCACCAAGGATATTTCAAATTGATGGTAACTTTGGTGGTACAGCAGCCATACTTGAGATGTTACTTCAAAGTTATTATGAAGAGTTAGACTTTTTACCCGCTCTTTATAGTGGATGGAAAAAAGGAACAATTACAGGATTACGTGCAAGAGGTGGATATACAGTAGATCTTATATGGGATGATGGAAAATTAGTAACTGCTAGAATACTATCAATAACAGATAAAGACTGCATTATAAAACATAAAGGGCACAAGTTTAAATTAATGGATAGTTGGGGCAATAGTGTAAATTATATCATAGATGGTAATAAATTAATCTTTCATGCAATAAAAGATAAATTATATTTTTATACAATATGTAACTAAATTTAGATTTTTCTACCAATTAAAAGATGTTGCTATAGGAATTTACGAAACATAAAAAATCATATTATTTCATGTGCAGTCATACAATTCCGGAGCGTAAGCTAAGCGGAGGGAGCGTTGGAGCGGAGGAATTAGTATGACTGCACATGAAATTCGTAAATATAAGTGTTTCGTAAATTCCTCAATAATAGTGCAATTATGAAAGGAGAACACTATGAAATTTAGTAATGGATGTTGGCTACAAAGGGAAAGAACTGAATGTTTTAGCCCAGCTGAGGTATATGAATCAAGAAGAGATAATAATAGTATTACATTTCTAGCGCCTACACATAAAATTAACCACAGAGGAGATACCCTTGGAGGACCCAATTTAACAATTATGGTATCTGCTCCAGCGAAAGAAGTACTAAGGGTAAAAACATTTCATTACAAAGGTCTAAAAGATCGCAAAGCTAATTTTTCTATTCAAATTGATGAAAATAATAATTTGAATATAGAAGAAAAGGATGGTTATTATATTCTTTCTAGTGGTTCACTTAGTTTACATATTAATAAAAATAATGGTGACATGGAATATAAGAGAGGAGATTATAGGCTAACAACAAGTAAATGGCGTGACCTTGCTTATATGAAAACAGATTATAAAGGATTGGCTTATGAAACAAATAATGATGATGCGTATATGAGAGAGCAATTAAGCTTATCTGTTGGAGAATTCATATACGGATTGGGTGAGAGATTTACACCATTTATTAAAAATGGTCAATCTATTGATATCTGGAATGAAGATGGTGGTACATCAACAGAATTATCCTATAAAAACATACCATTCTATTTATCAAACAGAGGATATGGTATATTTGTAAATAGTTCGGATAAAGTATCTTTTGAAGTTGGATCTGAAATGGTTAAAAAAGTTGGATTCTCAGTTCCTGGAGAAAGCCTAGATTATTTTATATTTAATGGTCCAACTA
>JAEWHU010000294.1 GCA_023387635.1 Bacillota bacterium | reverse complement strand
TTAATGGCTCTATTGCTATTAAAAGTCCAACTAATCCTACAGGTAATCCCATAGCTGAGAAAACTGTTAGAGCTGCAAATGTAGCACCACCACCAACTCCAGCAATTCCAAAGGAAGCTAAAGTTGTTATAACAATTAATTTAATTAAAAATGCTGGGGCCATAGGATTAATCCCAAGTGTCGGCGCTATCATAACGGCTAACATTGCAGGATATATTCCCGCACAACCATTTTGCCCTATACTGGTTCCAAGTGATGCAGATAAGTTTGCATGACCTTCGGAAACTCCTAATTTTTCTATTTGAGTTTCCACAGTTAAAGGAAGTGTTCCCGCACTTGATCTTGAAGAAAATGCAAACATTAAAGTAGTTGCAGTTTTTTTCAAGTAAGTAATTGGATTTAATCCAAAAATAGCTAAAATTATTAAGTGAATTATAAACATTGCTATTATAGCTACGTAGGACGCTATTACAAATTGTACTAGCCTTAATATTTCATTAAAGTTGCTAGTCGAAATCATTCTAGTCATTAATGCTAATACACCATATGGAGTTAATCTAAGTATCATAGTAACCAAACGCATGACAACATCGTGAAGTGCTTTAATCATATTTGCAAACAGTTCTGCAGATTCTGGTTTAGAGTGTCTAATTCCTAAAGTAGCTATAGCTAAAAATGTTGCAAACACTACAACGGATAATGTAGAAGAACTACCTTGACCAGTCATAGAGTAGAATGGATTTACAGGTATTATTTCTACAATTTGCTCCTGTATAGGCTTTGATTGAAATGATTCAAGATTAGTTTCTAGCCTTTCAGATGCTTTTTGCTCATTTTCACCTGATTGCAATCCATCCGCTGATAAATTAAAAAGTTTCGAAGTGCTAGCACCTACAAATGCTGATATGGCAGTTGTAATTAAAAGGATCACAATGATTTGAGTTGCCATTTTTCCTAGGTTTTTAGATTTTTGATTAATTATAGCGCTCGTTATAGATACAAATATAAGTGGAATTACGATCATTCTAAGTAATCTTACATACCCTGTACTTACAACAGCAAACCAACTATTAGATTTGACAATGACTTCAGATGATGCACCGTAAACCAATTGTAAAACAACACCAAATATTATTCCTGTTCCAAGAGCTAAAAGTACCCTTGTTGTAAAAGAAAAATTCATCTTTTTCATTGTCATAAGCCCATAAATAAGAGCAGCCATTATAACAATATTAATCACTACTAATAAAGATGTATTCATTTTTATTCCTCCTTTTTTATTAAATTATTTTTAATTCATAGTATTCCTATATGAATTATTGTATATAGTATTAGTCTATAATAAATGAGATTTATCTATATGTCAATGTGTTAAATAAATTTAGATAAAATATATTTTAACAAATAAAGGTTTCTTTATTTTATGAACATCCATCTTCATTGGTTCTTTCTTTATAAATTAAGTTAGATAAAATGCACTACTCTTAATTCAAAAACTAGCAAGAGGCCCCTTATCATCAAGGGGCCTCTTTATAAATAGAGGGTCTAAACTGTATTTTTATTTTCCCAAAGCCTCTTTAGCGGCTTCTACACCGGATACTCTTCCCATCTGTACTCCTGCTGATATAGAAGATCCGCTACCTGGATATTCTTTATGGAAAAGATCGCCATTAGCAACTTCTCCTGCTGCATAAAGTCCTTTAATCACTCCGCCGTTATTTGCTATAACTTGCCCTTTTTCATTGGTTATTGGTCCACCAAATGTTCCAGATGTTACTGGTAAGAATGGTATTGCATAGAATGGTCCATTTTCAACTGCCTTTAAATATTCAGCTGATTTATTAAAATCTTCATCTTTACCATTTTTAGCAAGTGTATTATACCTTTCAACAGTTGACACTAATTCTGTCATTCCTAATTTTCCTTGAAGCTCTTCAACAGTATCTCCTTTAATGATTTTTCCGGCCTCAACTAATTTTTCAAAGTTATCTAATGCACCTGCATTATCTGTAATATAATACATTCCTGTTTCTTCTCTATCTAGTAAAGGCTTACTTCTGCTGAACCAAAAATCCGACTCATCTGTGAAACGAGATCCTGTTGTATCAACATATAATCCTTTTGCCTCGCCTACACCTGTACCAAGATCTAAGTATAATAAAATTGCTCCTCCACCTGCTTCTATTTTAGCACCTACTTCTTTTGCCATTATAAGACCATCACCAGTATTCCCTGTACTAGATGTTACATGTACTGGCTTAACTAATGGAAGATATTCTTCCATTAACTCTTTATTCTTATCAAATCCACCTGTTGCAAGTATTACTGTTTTTGAATTAACGATAACGGTTTGTCCGTCTGCATTTTCACACTCAATACCAACTACATCTCCAGCCTGATTTGTAAGTAGTTTTTTTGCTGGTGTTTCAAATAATATTTCTACACCCATTTTTCTTGCTTGTGCTTCTAATGGTTGTGTAATTGCCCATCCATGGCCGTCCTGTTCTTCCTTACCATCTTGAGCTGACACATAATGTCCTCTTGCAGGAGTATATTTTTCATGAAGAGGCTCTATATCTTTACTAAATTCAACCCCATTTTCTTCTAGCCATTCAAAATTGGCAACAGAATTATCAGCAATAGCTTTTATTTTAACTGGATCCACTTTGTTCTCTCCAACAGTCATTAAATGATTAAAATACAAATCTGCATTATCATTTGTTACACCATTGGCTTTTTGGATTTCCGTACCTGCTGCTAATATCTTTCCACCAGATCTTGCTGTGTTTCCTCCTGTTATAGGAAGTTTTTCAACAAGTATCACTTTAGCTCCAGCATTGGCTGCTTCAACAGCTGCAGATAAACCGGCCACTCCTCCACCTACTATAACTACATCACTTTCATGTGTAATAGTTTCTGTACTAACAGTCTTTTCTTTCTTTACTTTTAATTGATCTATATCTGCGCCCGCTTCTTTAAGTGCTGCTCCCACCGCTGATAATACTGCTCTACTAGAAACTGTAGCTCCTGTTGCTATATCAACTGCAAGACTTTGTTCTTCTACAATTGCTGCAGGTACATTTGTAAGAGCAGCATCTGCAATACCATTTGACTCTACATGCTCTACGACTTTTACTTCTATAATAGAGTTTTCATCCACTGTTACAGATACCTTCAGTTCTCCATTATGTCCTGTAGCTACTCCTGTGTACGTTCCGGCCTTGAATAATCCTCCTTCAGCCCCATCTGCTTGTACTGGAGTAGTATTACTTTGGCATCCTACTAAGGATGATGAAATTAACCCCATTGAAAGAATGAATGCCATTGCTTTAGATTTGAACTTCATTTTAAATGCCTCCTCAATTCGTCTGTATAATTTTT
>JAEWHU010000242.1 GCA_023387635.1 Bacillota bacterium | reverse complement strand
TTATCATAGGTATCCTTTGTTAACATTTGATTTCCTATGTATTGAACTATCCTAAGGGTATTATCATTGGAAAATTCATGATTTAGGATTGTATCCTTAGTTGCTTCGTCATCCTCATTCTTAATAGTCTTCTCAACTCCTGTAAGTAGATAATCAATCGTTACATTATAATATTCTGCAATACCTGGCAATAATTCAATATCTGGATAGGATAAATTGTTCTCCCATTTACTAACCGCTTGTACACTAATTCCCATAGTTTCTGCTAGAACTTCTTGACTAATTCCTTTAATTTTTCTTAGATTTTTTAATACTTCACTAATAATGATTCCCATATTAATACCTATCCTTTCCTCTTTTTGATAATTTTTCTATTTTTCATAATTTATTGTAACAATGAATCTAAATAAATAACAGCAATCATTAGTTTAGTTTATATCAACCATTAGTTGAATGAACAATTTAAACATAATAACTATCACTATTTGTTCTTTTACTTACGTAACATATTCTTTATTATTTGGGCGGCGTAGCATTTCCCATTCTACACATAGACCAATGAAAAGATGAACTCTTGATTTTATTACATATATCCCATAGATTATCTACAAACCTTACTTCAACATTACTTATAAATAACTCCTGTAATAGATCATTAATAACTATTTTACCTATAGGTACTTGCGGTGTTGAACTTACATAATATCCAGCTATCTCATCTTGTAATGTAAATTCATCTGGGTCAAATTCATATAAATAAAGGGTTGTATTCATTATTGTTTTCAACCATCTATCTTCCATAATAATTACATGGTTACAATTCTTTGAAGTAATAAATCTTTCCTTATCCGAATCTAACGTACCACTTCCAACATGATATGTTACCCTTGGGCAGTCTCTTGGTGTTAAGAAATTAGGTAAACATTCTTCATTGATAGCCCATACTAGTCCAACGGATTGGTCAAGATCTACTCTTGTGGGAATCCTTTGGTTAAATATTTTAATATCACTTTCTTCGCTTACATGAAATAATCTCATCTGTATTACATCTCCTTACCCTCTATTTTTCTCTAAGACTAAAATAGATAATTGAATTATTCATATGCTTACTCATGGCAATTACCAACATTATACAACACTATCCATATGTCTACTATGAATATTTAAAATATAATTTAATCTCTGTACTAATATCACAAACACATAAATAATGTTATAGTCATTTATTTTTTACTCTTCTTAATTTAATTTTCTCATAATTGTTATTTGTTTTATTAATACCATTTTATTGTATCTTAACTTTATGCTATACTATGAAAAAATAAGAATAAGCATTATAAGGGTGTAAGAAAGTAAAATTATTGAAAGGTGCCACGATGTTATTCTTTCACTCTTTTTTATTTGTGGATCGTTAACAATTGTGTTGCCATCATATAGGGGCCTAGGTATAGGACAAATCATAGTGAATAAACTTCTTCACAAAATGAAAGAGAATTCCTCCTTTGTTACTGTCTCTGGACAAGTTGAGAATACAACTAATCCGTTTTTACTATATAAAAAATGTGGCTTTACAGGGAATGACATATGGCATATACTCTATGAGAAATAAGCTTAGTAATAGATAGGAGCATAATATGATATTAGAAACAAAACGATTAATTCTTAGAGAAATGAAAGAGTCTGATCTTACTGCACTCAGTAAGATTTTACAAGATAAAGAAGTAATGTATGCTTATGAACATCCATTTAGTGATGAGGAGGTAAAAGTTTGGCTAAGTAATCAACTAAAAAGATACAAAGACTATGGATTTGGTCTGTGGGCTGTAATACTTAAAAGTAGTGGTGAAATGATTGGTCAATGTGGTCTAACTATGCAAAGTATTCCAGAAAAGCAAGTACTTGAAATAGGATATTTATTTCAAAAGGCTTATTGGCATCAAGGTTATGCTACTGAGGCCGCTATAGGCTGTAAAGAATACGCTTTTCATACTTTAAATGCTACTGAAGTTTATTCTATTATTCGGGATAACAATATTCCCTCACAAAATGTTGCTAAGAGGAATGGAATGACACCTTGTGGGGAATTTACAAAACATTATTATAATATAGATATGCCACATATTATTTATCGTATTACAAAGGAGGAGTATCATTCTATTATTTAGATGCTTATCTTCTACAACGAAGTATTCTATAACATAATAAGTAATTCATAATTAAACTGAGTCTTATCAATTCTTAGGTCTATAGATATTATCAAACCCCAAGTTCTTTTTAAGAAAAACTTGGGGTTTGTTATTTAATTATATAAATATGACAACCTCTTATGAGCTATTTATATACATTTAATCCTATTCGAAATATATCTAAATTAAATTTCTTTCATAATCTTCTTAAACTGTACACTAAAGATAATGAAAGTAACAGTAACAGCCAATGCATCCGCTATTGGTTCTGCTAAAAATACAGCTGAAACTTTATCATTCAAAAATAATGGTAAGATAAATATAAGTGGAATAAGTAAAATAATCTTTCTAAGTATAGCTAAGAATACGGATGCTTTTGCTTTACCTAGAGCTATAAATGTTTGTTGACATGCAATTTGTATACCAAAGATTCCAGAAGCAGCCATATATATTCTTACTACTTTTACTGCATAATCCATTAACTGGACATCTGGTGTGAAGATTCCAATAAATAATTTAGGTAATAACATGATCAATAACCACAAGGTAAAAGAATAAGTTAAACAACTACGTAATAAGATCTTAAATGCTTTCCTTACCCTATCTGCATTTCTTGCTCCATAATTATAACTAATAATAGGTTGGGCTCCTTGTGTTAATCCTTGTAAAGGTAACATACAAAATTGCATTATACTTCCAACAACCGTCATTGAACCAACTGCAATATCTCCACCATATTTTAATAATGAAGAGTTAAAACTTACAGCAATTAAACTTTCAGTGGATTGCATAATAAAAGGGGATAAACCAAGTGCAAGACATGGTAGAAATACTTTAGGTTGTAGTTTCATATGCTTAAGTTGTATTTTCCAACCAGTTTTTTTGCTAAATAAAAACCATAGTACCCAAATTGCAGAAACCGCTTGTGATATAACAGTTGCAAGTGCTGCACCTTCTACTCCCATATCAAAAACAAATATGAAAATAGGATCTAATATAGTATTTAATATAGCTCCTATTAACACGGTTATCATACTCATTGTAGCAAAACCTTGTGCTGTAATAAATGCATTCAAACCAAGTGCTAATTGAACAAATATAGTACCCATAGCATATATTTTCATATAACTCATAGAATACTCTATTGTATTTTCACTTGCACCAAATACTAACAGAAGATCTCGACTAAATATGGTAAATACTACAGTTAAGATAACAGATAATATTAATAGAATGCTAAAGCAATTACCCATAGTACGTTCTGCTTCTTCTTTATCCCCTCTACCCATGGCAATGGAAGCTCTAGGTGCTCCACCCATACTTGCAAGAGAAGCAAATGCTGATATTACCATAATTAGTGGTAAGCAAACTCCTACACCTGTCAGTGCCTTTGTACCAATATCTGGAATATGTCCTATGTATATTCTGTCCACAATATTGTACAGCATATTCACAATTTGTGATGTGATAGCAGGCAATGCTAACTTAATTAATAGTTTTCCCACACTATCATGTGCAAGATTCGTATTTTGTGTTTTCATCCTATTTCTTTCCTTTCGTATTAACATTTCTTCTTAAGTTCTATCCACATTTTTCCGTTAATTCCTGTATATTATTAACAGAAAATGTGTAAGTTTTATCAATAAATTCCTTTATTGTATTACTTTCCTCATAAAATTCTTTTATATAATCCATGACAATTTTACCATTGATATATTCGGTATAAAACTGTTCATAAGCCATATGATTGTAGCCTGTAATTTCTTGTATCCTTTTCGTATTTAACGTTGGATCTACTATCATTTCTTGAGTAAACCATAATGGTTCTGGATGCATTGGTTCTTCACCTTCTTTATATCCATATAGCTGTTTCCATTTGTCAAAGAATACAAAGTGGTTTATCTCATGAGCTGCACCTCTAAACACCCTGTCCTCATCTGCATATGAAACATAAAAATGGGCGACTCTTATTTTTACGATTAAAAGATGGACTAACGTACCTTGCAATTAATTTAACATTATCTGTTATATCCATTGGTTTTACCATTATTTTAGGAATATACATTAGACTCTGCCCTTTCATTTTTATATTTTGTCACATATTTAACTTAAAGATATGTACTACTTTAAATCTGTAACCAAGCCTAATTGTTATTCATTATTATTCAAAGTTACTTATATTAGTGAATGAAAACACTACCTATAATAGCAATAAAAAGAGCTGGTAGCATATTACCAACTTTAAATTTCTTGCCAAATGCAATATTAACTCCTACACCAAATATTAAAACTGAACCTACAAATGAAAGATTTGCTATCATTAAATCAGTAAGAACTGGTGCCACAAATTTTGCACATAAAGTAATTGTTCCTTGATATAAGCCTAGAGGTATGACAGAAAACAATACTCCAATCCCCATTGTAGATGCAAATATAATAACTATAATACCATCAAGAATTGATTTTGTATAGAGCATTGAGGGATCTCCTACCAAACCATCTTGTAATGATCCCACAACAGCCATAGCACCGACACATATAACTATGGAAGTAGTAACAAATCCCTCTACAAATTTAGGATTGTTTACACTCTTTACCTTACTATTTAAATATTCACCAAATCGCTCCATCTTATCTTCTATATCGATAAATTCACCAATAAGAGCACCTAAAACCAATGATATAATCATCAGCATGGTTCCTTTTGTTTCTAGGGAGTTATTTGTAATTACAAACATTCCTTTTAATGTCCCTGAAACCCCTATAAACATGGTGGATAAACCTAATACCTGCATTAATGTATCTTGGTATCTTTGTTTTAATCCTCCATTAAATAGAATTCCTACAATACTCCCGAGAACTACTGCTATTACATTTACTATAGTACCTATTCTAATCGACTCCCTTTCACCGTATAATTATTCATATGTATATATTAATATTTATTTTTATTATGTCAAGCATATATTCAGATTTGCCTTTCCCATATACTATTAAATTAATATATTGGCTATTGTAATGCATATAAATTAATAGTAAAATATTTACACGCGACCTATTACTTAATATTTTTTTGGGGGAAAAACATATGAATAAAAAATGCAAAATTATATATATGGAAGAAGTAATGAGAATAAACTATAATAGATATAGTTTATTCGACTCTAATTATTTAAATATAATTACTGAGGAGGATAAAATATTTAAATACAAAGCAAATGATACTGTAGAAATACTTGCTTCAGAAGATGAATTTAATTATATAGAATATGAATTTGATAATAATGTGGTGAAAAATACAATAAAAAATTTTTTCTATAGTAATGTTCCTAAATTATATTTAATTAAAGACGTGAAAGAAAACTTATCTATATTTACACGAAACTTTTTTGGCAGCTATACTCTAGAAGGTTATAAAGTTATAGTGTCAAGATCTGAAAGAACACTGTTTGAGAAAACACTTATAGAGTGTAAAAAAGAAATTTATTCACAAGAAAAATAAAATTATGATGAATTATAATATAATAAATTATTATTTACACTAAAATAAAGCCTTTCAGTCTGATTATAATCTTAAATGTTAGTTACTTTACTATCATTTAAGAGGTACATCTTTCTTAAAAGGCTTTTTTAAAGATTTATATAACAAGGAAAATATATTTTTATTTATCAACTCTGTTTTTAGGTGTATTATTATCATCTTTAAGACCAAAAACTGCTCTTGCACTTTCTGCTTGCGGATTATGCTTTATATGTTTTGAGTGGAATTTTCCATCCTCTTTCTTAGCATTTTTTGTGCTTTTCATATTATTTTGTCCCATCTTAATTCTCCTTCATATAATATAATAGTCAATCTTAGTATTTCAAATTTTATATACTTCATGCTATTATAAAACAAAAGATCGATGGAAATTAAAAAACAAAAAATTTAATTATTCTAAAATATATGGTAAAGTAGTCAATGAAATTTTATTTGATAATGTATTAAACTGGTGTATAATGATTTAAAAATGAATAAGCACTAAAGAATAAAAATACAATTGTGTTTGCCACTAATGTCAAAATACATACCAATACTGAAAGGATAAAAATATGGATAATACTATTAGTTTTAGATATGCAAGTGAAGAGGACGTACCTTTAATATTATATTTTATAAAAGAACTAGCTAATTATGAAAAGATGCTAGATGAAGTTATTGCTACAGAAGAGTTATTAGAAGAATGGTTATTTAAACAGAAAAAAGCTGAAGTAATATTTGCAATTGCCAATGAAAAAGAAGTAGGATTTGCATTGTTTTTTCATAATTTCTCTACATTCGTTGGTAAATCTGGAATATACTTAGAGGACCTATTTGTTCTTCCTGAGTATCGTGGAAAAGGTTATGGTAAAGCAATCTTAAAATATCTTTCTAAAATAGCAGTTGAAAGAAAATGCGGTCGTTTAGAATGGTGCTGTCTTGATTGGAATCAATCCAGTATCGACTTTTACTTATCACTTGGTGCCAAGCCAATGAGTGACTGGACTATATACCGCGTTACAAGTGACAATCTAAAAAATCTAGCAGATTCTTAAGACTAACTATAAATAACTAATTTAATTATAGCTTTTTCACTAAATCCTATGATATATTCTCTTAGTAAAGAAGTATATCAATATAATTATATATATAAAAACTGCTGTTTTTAGAAAGGAGTTTTATGCCTAAAGAAATACAGAAGGATATTTCTAATATAGATTTGTATTTTATAGATAATTTAGAAATAGTATTAAAGAATTCTAAGTTATTATCAACTAGACAATATATAGTGCATGGAAATACTTCATGTTTGCTACATAGTATAGCTGTAGCTTATTATAGTTACAAAGTTGCTAAGTACTTAAACATAATTAGTTTTAACGAAAAAGCTTTAATTCGGGGTGCTTTATTACATGATTATTATTTATATGATTGGCATATTAAAGATTCGTCCCACCGTCTACACGGATTTTTTCATCCAGGAAAAGCATTAAAAAATGCGGAAAGTGATTTTAGTTTAAGTGATATTGAAAAGGATATCATTAAGAAGCACATGTTTCCACTCACACTCTCTCCACCTCGTTATAGAGAAAGTACTCTTGTATGCATGGTTGATAAAGTATGTTCTCTTTATGAAACCTTTAAGATTGGTAACTATGATAAACTTAAAAGCCGAATTCAATTAAATTCATTAATCAAATAATATTTAACA
>JAEWHU010000198.1 GCA_023387635.1 Bacillota bacterium | reverse complement strand
CCTGAACCCTGGGTAATATCATTATCAGCTACGTCAATAATCTGAAACTTTCTCATTAAATCTTTCGCTCTTTCATTAATTCTTTCACGGTCTTCTTTTGTTTTTCCATGATTTGAATTGTAAGCTGCTACCACAATATTATCATAAATGGATAAATTTCTCAACATATGCATTTGTTGAAATACAAACCCCATTTCATTCAGCCTAACATCAGATATCTCATTATCAGACAGCTTACTAATATCTCTTCCATTAAAGGTCACTTCTCCAGCAGTTAATCTATCCATGCCACTTACTGTATACAAAATAGTTGATTTACCCGAGCCAGAGGGCCCCATGATTGAAACAAATTCCCCCTCTTCAATCTTAAAATTAATATTTCTTAAGACATTATTTTGCCTTTTATTAACCACATATGTTTTACATAAATTTTTTGTTTTTAATATTGTACTCATAATTTCACCTTTCTGTCCTTTAGACAACTTATATTCTATATTTGCTCTATTTTTAAACTATAATTATTAATTTACTCTTGATTATTAATCTCCCATACTTTTATTTTACCAATTTGTCTTATGCTTAATGTTACTGTTAATATAGTAAGTACTAATATAACTAGTGGATATATAATATAGACTTCATAAACATTTATCTGAGTCCTTACCTTGGTGGCTCCAGCAAAATAAAATATTCCAGAAGACATTATTTCTGTGATAGGTTTTGATAATAAAGTTCCTATAATAACTGAAATTACTAGTACTATTCCTATTCTAAGCACCTGCCACATTTTAATCTGACGAGTCTTAAATCCAATACTTTTAAGGATTGCTATCTGGCCGATTTCTTTTGAATATAACATTCTTACCACTAAGGTTGTAATTAAAATATTAATTCCCATCACAATACTTAATATTACAATTTTAACCATGCCTAATTCATCTACTATATTCCCAAGCATAGTTGATGTAAATTCACTTGCGGTGCTATATTTGAACGTAGGAAGTGCCTTCATCATATTTTCCTTGTTTTCTTCATATCCTACACTATTCTTAAAATCTCCATTAAGTATCATACTGTTACATTCTACGTCATCAAAATTAAAATTGGAGGATACTTTCATTGTCTGACCAAGGTTATTCATTGTTTGATACGTTGCTGTTATGATAAAGCTATAGTCCTTTCCACCAACATTGCTGTGAATGGTATCTCCAATTGCAATATTTTTCTCTTTGGCTAGTTTTGAAGAGATTGCTACCTCATTTTCTAGAACAGGAGCTTCTCCCTCTAAAAAGTGATATCTATTAATATCTGTACTAATTCCTTTGGTTACATAAATGCTAAAAGAATTTTCTTTATCATCTATATAAGCATTGGATGCTGCCATAAGCTCAGCTCTTAATGTGACATCTACTCCTACTTCTTTATATTTCTCCTGCATATCTTCTAGGCGTTTTACTAATTCTATACTCTCACCTTTGCTAATAAAATCTCCTGTATCTGGCATATCAATAAACACGTCTGCATCAGGTAAACCAAATAATTCTACTAAAGAATCAGACTGTAACGTGTTGATCATATTAATAGGAAATAATATTAGTATGGTACCTATTAGGAAGGTAAATGCTAATATAGCAAATCTTTTAAACCCGTTGGTTAAATCACTTACTGCTAGAAAACTGCTAACTTTCATTCTTTTCTTTGTATGAAGCCTTACTCTACTAAGCTTTTTGAATGTTTTTCCATCACTACCGTTTCTGATGGCATCAATTGCTGAAAATTTATTAATCTTATTGGTACATAGATTGCAGAACAAAACTAATATACCTATAATAGCCGCAACTGAGATAAGGTTAATCACATAACTTAGATTACTTTCTTTTATAACAATATTACTTGATAATGTTTCAAGCATAATATTTTTAACAGGTACACTTATAAGGATTCCTATCATACCACCAGTTGTAAATAAGAATAAATACTTTACCAAATAAAGCTTTTTAATGTGTTTATTACGTAGTCCAATTGCTTTCATTACTCCAATTTCCCTGTATTCGCTCTCAAGGGTAAATACTATTGTAAATCTCATAATCAATAATGCAATTAATATGAGAAATACACTAACTAACATCATCAAACCTGCTACCATAATATCCATAATATAAGTACTATTTATGGTAGTTGATGAAAAAGAAGCAATATTACTAATATCCTGCTTTGTGAATTCTTTTAGAAATTCTTCATCACTTATATTTTCATTTTTAGATATATTATATATTTCAATTTTCCTGGTATCTGCAACACTTTCATACATACTGTAATCTTCTTCATTTAACACAATCCTCTTCATACCCGACATACTAGATCCAAGAATTGCATCTTTACAATAAGCTACAACTATGAATTCTTTCTCTACACCATCAACTGCTATCCTAATCTTCTCCCCAATTGGTATATCTAGTTTTTGTTTTATGAATGCAGGAATAGCTACCTCTCCCTCATTTAATTCGATTACTTTATTATCTTGGTTAAATATTAGATTTCCTTCCTTTGGTGCTGCTGTAAGAATTAAAGTAGAAGACAATTCCGATTCATCATAATTATCTGGAAGAATAATATCACCATTATAAAGATACAGAGATTTATCTTTACTGAAGCTTTCCACCAAATCACTCTGATTCAACCACCCATTCATTCTCTCATTATTAGTATCATTATCATAAATAATTGATAAAAAATCTCCTACCTTAGACACTTCAAAAAAATTATCTAATGCGTTTAGAGCTGTATAAATCATATTACTACTGCTTGCGATTAAGGTAGTGGTCATTATAACGAACAAAAATATAATAATGTTCATACTCTTTTTATTTTTCAAATCTTTCTTAATCAATTTAAAAAACATTGCCATATTCATCTCTCCTATCCATAAACTTTCTAGTTAATCATAAGGCCTATATGGCCTATCTATATATGTGTCAGTTGTCGACTAACTGACTGTAAAGTGATTATATAGTATTAATTATTAAATAATCCTTAAGTGTTGGAAAGTTTTTAAAAGAATGTTAGAGTAAGGGGAGTAGATAATATACATTGGAAAACCACCCCGTACAGACGAAAAAAACAGCCTCTCTTTAAGAAAAGCTGTTTTAATAATTATAAATAAAATTAATTCAAAGGTATCACACTATCATCATAATCTTTTACAAGAGATATGCCCGTTTGCTTATGAGCATTTAGATGATCTATGAGATTGCTCCTTTGCAATTGTATTAAGTCCTCATAATCGCTATAATGCTGAATAATATTATCTGCTAGACCTACTATTTCTTTACCAGACACTGGATAAGTAGAAAAATCTTTGATAGATGGCCCAAACCTAGATCCATCTTCACACTGCAAATATTCTTCTAAAATGTAATTACCCTTATCATCTTTCGTGTAGGTGATTGCAATAGGTATGATACTACCCCCTACACTTTTAAGTTTGTTACCATACAACTTATAATATTCATTATAAATTGTAACAAACACCTTTAACTTATTTTCTTCTTCATAGCTTCCATGTAGATGAATGGCAGGAATTAAAAAACCATCTGCTCTTAGATATCCTTTTTCAATCTCCGTATCATAAACAAGTTTTAATATTTGATCATTGCCATTATAGGAGTAATTAGGCAGTCTAATTTCACCTGAAACATCATCAAACCCTTCCGTTAATAATTTTAACAAAAGATAATAAGTTGGATAATGCTTTTCAATTTCCTCTATAGGATAAGATTCTTTTAACTTAAATGCTTGTTCTTTAAAATCATCGTACCACATCTGCCCAGTACTATAACTTATGGAGTCTTCTGCCTCAGATTGGATTGCACGGCAAACCGCCATCATCAAATGTCCCTTTAAATCACTCTGACCACCTTGCTCAAACAAATTAAAGCAATATATGAGTGCACTATCTCCATAAGAAACAATTTCATTAAATATGGATTGATTGGCTTTGATATAATCATATGGATCAGAAGATGTTTGCGATTTACTCATAATAGTATTAAAGTGTGAAGTAATTAAATCATCCACTTCTACAGCAGATGTAACGTTATCATTATCTTTAGAAGTAAACATTGTGATAATTTCTATCATGGTATCATAACTTATTTCCCATATCCCGTTATATGGTTGCTCTATAAAATACTTTCCTTCTTTTTCATAAACATAATAGTGAGATAACCCATTAGAAGGTTGAAAATCAACATGAATGTATTCATTTACATTAGGAGAATCTTGGACGCTAATTTTAGAAGTAAGCTCTCCTGTTTGTAGCAATGTATATAACTTACTCACATCTGCTACATTCGTGATTTTAATTTGTGTACTTTCTTTTCCATTATCATACTCTGTTATGGATACCCCCGTATATTCACTTTCTGCCGCATTAGCGTTAATACTTGAACCTGCTTCTTTATCCTTGGGATTTAATATTAGTCCAAGCCCTACAACAATGAATACAGTTACAGCAACTACAATAACCAGAGTTGTAGGTTTCTTATAACTTAAAATATTTTTAATTCTACCTTTGGTATTATTCTCCCCAAATGCAAGTGGAAAGCCACCCACAATTCTTCTCCCAGTAGAAAGGGAAAGTAAGGAGCTTGAGTATTCTTTCTTTATACTACTACCCAATTGTTTTATAACACTTTCATCACAAGAAAGTTCCATATCTTCACTCATAAGATAAAAAGCTATCCAAACAAGTGGATTAAACCAATGGACACACAATACCACAAAGGCAATTAGTTTTATAATATGGTCAAATCGACTAATATGCTTTTGTTCATGAAGTAGGATATACTCCTTCTCCTTTTCAGTAAGATAAATAGGAAGATATATATTAGGTTTCATGATACCCATGACAAAAGGAGTTTTTATCCCCTTTATCTCATAAATATTTTCAGAAATATGTATTGCATGTTTTAGTTTTCCATACAACTTAATGGTTTTATATAAGTTATATCCTAGAAGTATCACAATTCCTGTAATCCAGATAAGTTCACCAATAGCAATCCATATTTGCATAGGATTAACACTTGCTTCTTGAACAATTGGTGCAGATAATGAATCATTTATAGAACTATCTACATATGAAATACCCGTATTTATGAGTGGACTACCCGAATATATAGTATCTGGTTTAATAGGTTGAATACGATCAGGTATTAAACTAAAAAAGCCTTCAATAGAGAATGGACAAATCAATCGAAACAATACCACTGACCACAAGGCATATGAAAATATCTTAGGACATCTTTTAAGAAGTAAACGTGCTACCATTACTAATATAATGACATAGCTAGCAGTAATGGTCATATTTATTATTTGTAGAAATATGTTATCCATTCCCTACACCTCCTTGTGTTCATCTATTAACCTTTGAAGTTCATAAATTTCTTTATCACTAAGTTTCTTATGTCTAGTAAAGGCAGCTAAAAATTTAGGAAAGGAACCATCAAAACCATCTTCTACAATCTGACTTGTTTGCTCCGCATAAAATTCTTCCTTGCTTAACAGTGATATAACAGTACCTTTCACATTCTTAAATATCTCTTTTATTTCTAGCTTTTTAAGCATGGTATATGTGGTGGATTTTTTCCAATCAAGCCTTTCTTCACAAAGCTTAACTAAGTCGGGGGATGATATAGGTTCATTGTGCCATATAATATCTGCAAGTTTACTCTCTGCATCTGTTAGCTTATATTCTCTCATGTGGTAGACTCCTTTCAGTCTATAACTTGTAGACTAAACTCAGTTTACAACTTATAGACTGATATGTCAATAGAAAGTAATGAAATATATAAGCAACGATTGTATATCTATTTTCTCCAAAAAGTAGTGCATTCTGCCTTATCTATAATATTAAACTCTATCATTTTCTCAAGTAATGAAAAATTTACTGGACTATCCCATGGAATACGCACTAACTGCTTCGTGTGATCGTAACCAGCTGTCTTAATTTCATCTGAAAAATGAGTAATGCCGATTATTTCTGGGGCAATGGCCATATGATGTTTGGCTATACTAAAGCCAATAATATATGTGCCATGATGGGTAAACATAGGCTGATTCCATGCAATTCTAGGCACTAAATCAGGAAATCTATTAGTAACCCATCTCAAAATCTCTTCCATACGCTCCCTATTCCTAGGATTATCAATACTGGCTAAATATTCTGCAAAAACTTCCATGTAATTCCCTCCAATAAATATAAGTTGGACTTTTGTATATAGCTTATTACTTTCACAAAAGTCCCTTTTTACATATAATTATTTTCTATTTGTACCTATCTATTCAAATTTATACTACATAACCTATTTTAATATAATTATTTCTTTTCATATTTCATTTTAATTGGATATCCATACCCAAGCAAAAGCACAAAGGTTATACGATTCTTCTTATATTCCTTAAATCCGATTTTTTCATATAACCTTTTCGCATTACTATTTTTAGATAGAACTTCTATCCAAAAATCTTTATAATTGCCTAATGTGAACGCATAATTTAATAACTTAGACGCAACTCCTCTACCTCTTTCTTCTTTTGCTGTAGCTAGAACATCAATGTAAAGATCGGTTTCTTCCTTAACTACTTGACTTTGAAATATTCCATTCATTTGCTTATATAGAATAGTACCTTTAAACTTACCGTACATCTTTATACATAACTCTAATTCTAACTTAATCGGTCTCACGTACTTGGTTGCAATTCCTAGCATTCCAAGTACCTTATCTTCTTCTATACATGCGTATACAAGTGATGGGTGAAAGGCACTAGCAAACAACTGCTTTAACTCTTGTTCAGATTTAGCAAATGTAAATAAATACCTAAACCCATCTATAAATATATCTAATACTTTTTCTTGTTGCTTACTATTAAGTTGTTGATACTGCTTTATTTCCATATTATCCATAAGCTCCTCTTCAATCATAATATCTACTTAACATATCGTTAAGCTAGTTTTGCTTTTTGTAATGGAAGTGTGAATATAAGGGCAGGTCTTGCAAATTGATTTACATCTCCTACAAAATAAAGATCCTTTTCCGGATAATAATATGCATATGTTCCAGTACCTCCCATATGTCCGATTAGTTCTCCTTTCAAACGATACATACTTGCAATTCCAGAAATGTTTAATCTTACAATACCACCACCGTATTGCCCAAGAGGTGGGCAGTATTGAATGGTATTAAAATATCTTAATTCTTCAAATATACTTCTATCAAATAATTGCCCATTGAAAAACGCTTTTATAAAAGTCATAACTTCTTTAGAAGTGCTTATGCATCCTCCACATGCTGGAATACTTGCAAGCAAATTTGGACGTTTCAATGCTTTCCTTTTATAATATACATTGGCACAATAATCATCTTCTTTTTCCATTAGGTACGTATTTTGTAATTGAAGAGGAAGAAAAACATATTTCTTATAAGCATCGTGTAGACTACTTCCTTCTTTCAGTTCAATTATCTTACCTAACATTTCAAAGTTTAAATCAGAATAGTGTGCCTTTCCCTTTGTACCAGGTGGAAATTTCTTTTTGCTTTCTTTTGCTATCTTAACATAATCTTCTAAGGTAAGTTTTAAATCTTCCTTCACCATTCTGCGATTCAGATTATTCCTACCCACAGCAAATACATCTGGGAATCCACTATTTTGGAATAATAAGTTACCAACTGTTATCTGATAGGAGTAATCTATTCCTTTGTAAATATGAATTCCATCTAATATCTCTGGACTAAAAAATTTACTTAGTTTCTCATCAAGGGAGAGTTTACCTTGTTGTATAAGATTGATAATACATGTTGTTGTATAAGATTGATAATACATGTTGTTGTATATAGCTTTGTAATACTTGCTATATTGATAATAGAATCAATAGTTCTCTCCCCATAACCTCTGCTCCACGTAAAATCACCACTTCCATTTTCTACATGCATAATGCATTCATGTATCATGGCTGATTTAGTTGTCTTCTCAAATAATTCATCCAATTTCTCTATAAATATTTTTTCCTGCCCAATACCCATAATAACAATCATACCTTTCTAAAAGTCTGGCGACATTGCGCCAGGTGAAGTGCGAAACTCTTTATTTGTACGAATTCATATGCACTTTATACATACCTTTGCGGGGCGCTCATTCCGCTTTTAGACGTTTCGCATTTACTTATTCTCTAATTCTCTAAGAAGAATACTTTGATAAAAATTAATATCATCTTGAACACGTTTTAATCCATATTCTAAACTATAAATCTGATAATCATAAATATTATTTACTGCCTCGTTTAATGTATTTTGATTTGAAACTTCTAACAAATGCTTTGATAGCTGTTCATCTTTTTCGATACGTTCTACATTTGATTGAACTGAGTTCTCTTTTGTATTTTCCACATGTTCTTGAATCTTGAGAAGGTTTTCTTGTTCCAATAATAAACTATCAATATAACCT
>JAEWHU010000048.1 GCA_023387635.1 Bacillota bacterium | reverse complement strand
CAACTACTGGTAGACCAAGACGTATGGGTTGGTTTGACTGCGTTGCTACTCGTTATGGCTGTAGAATGCAAGGAGCAACAGAGGTCGCTCTAACAGTACTTGACGTATTAGGTTACTTAGATGAGATACCAGTATGTGTAGGTTATGAAGTTGATGGTGAAGTAACAAAAGACTTCCCGACAACAGTGAAGTTAAAGAAAGCAAAACCTGTATATGAAATATTGCCTGGTTGGAAGGAAGACATTAGAGGAATTACAGAATATGATAAACTTCCTAAAAATTGTAGAAAATACGTTGAATTCATTGAAAAGGAAATTGGATTCCCTATTACTTTGGTATCCAATGGTCCAGGTAGAGATGAAATAATTAGAAGATAGCTAATTTATTAATTGAATATTATGATTTTATATAAAAAAAGCACTTACATTCCTATGTAAGTGCTTTTGTGCATGTTACTATGGAAGTTAGATATATAATTAAAGCTATGTATATAAAATTAATTAAACTTATTGTATTATTATGTCTAAAATGGTATAATCTAGAATTATATTGTCGAAAATCTTAAAGAATACAAAGGAGAGACTTTAGATGTTAGAGCAAGATATATTATCATTGATTACAAGAATGATTCCAGAAGCATTTATAATTATATATTCAATATATATACTAACAAAATCCAAGGTAAATATAAAAAGAATACTAATATCAAGTATTATTGGTGGTATTGGTATATATATAATTCGGTTATTACCAATCCATTTTGGGGTACATACAATATTATCAATTATGATGTATATTGTTTTAGCAGTTAAATTAAATAAAATAGATATGTATAAAGCAATTACTATAACTTTAGTATCTATTATAATTCTTTTTATTTTGGATTTTTTAATTGCTCTTATATATTCAAAGATTTTTCAACTTTCATCAGAATTGTTATTTGGTGGGGGATTGTTATCTAACATTGTTAGTATACCACCTTTAATATTGTTTTTTATAGTAATACAATTCATTGTGCATATTAAGGAAAAGAAGGTAACTTATGAGTAATATAGAAAAGTTTTCAGAAGATATTGCTACCAAAATTTTGAAAATATTAAACATCGATGATAAAGATAAAGTAGAAGTTTTAGCCTATGGTGCTTTTGTACTGTTTCAAACAATTTTAATAACAATAATGGTGGCAATATTCGGAGTTGTATTCAATGTTTTGATAGAATCAATGGTTATATTGTTTATTGCTTCTTTATTAAGAAAATCTTCTGGGGGGGCTCATGCTACTTCACCCATGAACTGTGCGATTATTAGTGTGATTATTTTTGGAGGGTTGGCACTTATAGTAAAGCACTATTTTATGAAAGTAGATCTTCTATATATAGTTATTGGTATGATTATATCTTTTATAGTTACTTGTTATATTATATATAAATATAGCCCAGTAGAGACTCCAAATAAACCATTACGAAATGAAAATACTAGAAAACGGTTGAAAAAATTATCTATAAAGAAGGTTATTAGTTTATTTGTTATAAACATCATTTTGATGTTTACATATTTATATTCAAAACAAACTACATTCATTACGATTGCTGTATGTATCTCAACAGGAGTTGCATGGCAATCAATTACAATGGTATCTCTAGGTCATAAAATAATAGATGGATTAGATAAAGTATTAAGAGGTACAAATAGATAAAAAAGGAGGGTAAATCAATGAAAAAAAGATTAATGTTGAATGTGATGACATTAGCGGTAGCAGTATTAACATTTCTAGCTACAACTACAGCAGCTTCTGCATGTATGTGGGGGTCTTATCAACCTAAAGAACCTAAATCATTGTAGAAGAATAAACAAGAAAAGGGGTCGTATACGGACCCCTTTTCTATGTAATCTAAAATTGTAGGTGATATAGTATGACACAATATGATACAAATAGAAGACAAACATTATATGAGATTATATCTATTCTTAAGCTTATGTCCTTAATATTTTGTGGAATGGTTATTTTTACCCAGTATCCAGACAATTTTTACAAGCTAGATATAGATTCTAGTATATTTACCATATCTTTAATTGGTATTATTATTTTTATTTTAATTTATGCAGGTTGGATTTATTCGAATAAAACGAATCAAAACAATCAAGAATTTTATATAAGTGGACTAATTGAGAATATAATATTCGTTCTTATATATACAGCTCTAGTTAGTATATCTGGTTTTCATGAAAGTCAATATAAGTTTTTATATCTAACCATTATTATTGCGAATACGATTCAATATGGGATTCACATAGGAACAGCAAATGCAATTATAAATTCGATTATTATTCTATCCATTGATCTGATAGGAGGTAAATCAGACAGTATTAATAGGTACTTTGAAGTAGATTTGGTATTGTCAGGTGTTTTCGTTCTGGTTGCTTATTTGCTGGGTTATTATGTTAAAATAGAAAGTCATTATAGAGAACAGGCAATGCATTTAGCTAATGTAGACGAATTAACAGGATTATATAATCATCGTTATTTTCAGAATAGCCTTACACAACTTACCGAGAGGGCAGAACATACTCACATAAATATATGTCTTTTGTATATTGATATTGATCACTTCAAATATTACAATGATCTTAATGGACATAGTGCAGGAGATATTGTTCTGAAAAAATTTGGTGAGATACTAAAAAATAATGTTAGTAAACAAGATATTGCAGCACGTTATGGTGGGGAGGAATTTGTAGTTATTTTGCCGGATACTTCTCAGGAGGAAGCGGTGCAAATAGGAGATAAAATAAGGACTGTATTTGAAAATACTTATTTTGAAGGAGAAGAAAATCAACCCAATGGGAAATTAACTATATCAGTTGGGGTCTCTTGTTATCCACAAATAGCAAAATCAAAACAAGAACTAATCAACACAGCAGATGATGCGCTGTATCGAGCTAAATTCTTTAATAAAAATAGAGTGGAAAAATATTATTCAGTATTAGAAGAATTAAAATCTGATATTGATAAAAAACATATAGATGTTATCAGTTCCATTAAGACACTAATTGGTGTAATAAATGCCAAAGACCGTTATACATATGCCCATACGGAACGTGTAGTAATTTACTGTGAATTAATCGCAAATCAATTAGGGCTGTCAGAGAATGATAAAAAAACCTTGCGTTATGGGGCGTATCTTCATGACATAGGGAAAATTGAAATTTCAAAAGATATCTTATGCAAGAGAACTAAATTAAACGATGTAGAATGGGATATACTAAAAAAACACCCAGAAAATGGTGTGGAGATTGTTAAGAGTGTAGCCGCTCTCAAAGAAGTATGCCCACTAATACTGCATCATCACGAAAGGTATGACGGGAAAGGATACCCAAGTGGATTAGAAGGGGAAGATATTCCATATCTTGTTCGTATTCTTAGTGTAGCAGATAGTTTTGATGCTATGACTTCAAATAGGCCTTACAGTCAAAGAAAAAATTATGAAGAGGCTATAAATGAACTAGAACGATGTAGTTCAACGCAATTTGATCCAGTCATAGTTCATGAATTTATTAAATCGTTAAATATAAATAAAAACAAACTAGATATTGTTTAAATTGATATAGGGTTTCTTAAGCACAATATTATTTACATACAAAAAAGAAAGTGGATTATACCAGTAGAATAGTTAGGATTCTTCTGGTATTTTTTTGTTGACATAAACCATTATTTTCCTTAAACTATCATAATACAGTGTTAAATTAAGTTGGATTTAATTTTAGGAGGAACTATGTTAGAAGTTGAATTTTATGACAAGGTAGAAGATAGTTTACTTGAATTCGCAGTTATAATAGCAAGACATAATAATAAATGGCTTTTCTGTAAACATAAAAATAGAAATACCTATGAAGTACCAGGCGGACAAAGAGATAATGATGAAGATATTTTTGAGACTGCAAAAAGAGAGTTGTATGAAGAAACAGGTGCAAGAGAATACACAATAAAACCTGTTTGTGTATATTCAATCAAGGGTAATGATGGTGTTATTTATAATACCAACAAAAGGTTTGGGATGGTTTATTATGCAGAGATTAAATCATTTGATACCCTTCCTAGCTTTGAAATGGAAAAGATAGAATTATTTGATGAAGTACCAAAGGAACTGACTTATCCTGCGGTTCATCCTTTAATATTGGCAAAAGTGGATGAAATATTAAGTGATATCAATGCTATAGAGGATTACGATAGAGCAATGGAATATTTAAATAATAACCCATTGACACATATGGGAATGATAGAACCAATACGTAGAGGCACTGCTACCATATTGTATGCTAATACAGATGGAGTACTGATAAAAGAAGAAAAAAGTGGCGCTTATATGATATCTGCTAGTAACAATGATTTAGGAAGAAAACTAGTAGACAGGATATCAGAATGTAAACTAATTACCACTTGTGGTGTGGATATAAAGAACTATATCATAAAAAAATTTAATTTAGCATGTAAATTAGAATGTGTTCAAGCAGTATATATGGATAAAAGGAAGCTTGATATAAAAGTCGAACTAGAAATAAAACCGTTAGAACTAAGCCATAAAGAAATTATATTACAACATTATGACCTATTATCAGGTAATGAAATAGAAGAACTATTAAAAAATGGTTGTTTATATGGAGGTTATAAGGATGGAAATCTAGTCGGTTTTGTCGGTAATCATCTAGAGGGAAGTATTGGTTTATTAGAAGTATTTCCGCAGTATAGAAAAAGGGGCTATGGTAGGGCACTAGAAAGTTATATTATCAACCATATGCTTGATGATGGACTAATACCATATGCTCAGATTGAGATGGATAATGAAGAATCGATCTCGCTACATGAAAAGCTAGGATTTAGCACATCAGAGGATAGATTGTATTGGATGTTTTAATTGTTTAAATCGTGAATGATTGGTTAGGATATACTTGTAAACATTTTAAATTAAAAATAATTAATAGGAGAATGATATGAAGAATAGTAAAATTATGGTAGTGATAATTTTAGCCTTTTGTATTTTTAATACGGGATGTACAAGTAGTAAAAGCTCACAGGATTTAAAAATAGGGAAGTATGTAGAAAAAAATGATGGAGTATCATGGGTTCTATTAAAAGATGATAATCAGTTTGTATTTAGCAGAAATATTGCTACTTCTTATGATCCTTCTGGAACATATTTAATTAAAGATGGTGAATTAATACTTACTGCAAATAAAGATACCGGGGAAATATATAAATTTAAAGTGGATGGTAATAGTATTATTCTTGAAACTGATATGAAACCTCTTTTGGATAAAGGTACAGTATATATTTATACAAATGAGGAGTAATGATAATAAAACAAAATAGGATAGTAAAATACCATAATGAATAAAAGAATTTATAAAGAATAAAAGAATTTGTAAAGAATATTCTGAAACATTGTAATGTTAGAAAGGATGTGAAATTATGCTTTGTCATATGGTGACTCTTATAGAGGCATTACTCTATGCAAGAACTAATGAAATGGAGATACTTGCATAGAGAGGAATTTTCTCCTCATTGGTTCTTGTTTTAATATATTTGAATAAATTAAAACTTAAGGAGAGAAACCAATGAAATTTTATACAAATAATAGTTATAAACAAATGCATGCATGTTTTAGCAGCACAACAAATCATATTTGTCCAGAGAAATTATATCTTGATATAACAGAGGATTGTAATCTATATTGTAGGATGTGTAGAGAGAAACTATGTATCAAGGGTAAAACGATGGATATTGAACTATTTAACCGAGTGGTGGATGAAACCATACCCTATGTTAAAAGTTATTCCTTATTTAACTGGGGGGAACCGTTGCTTGTGAAAGACTTTAAACAACGTGTTCGTTATATTAATCAACATAAAAAAGCAGATACAATCTTAGATATATCTACAAATGGAATGTTGTTAAGTGATGATATGATTAAATTCTTAAGTGATGAGAATGTTATTGTTACAGTATCTTTTGATGGTGCAAAGAAAGAAACCTTTGAAAGTATTCGTCGTGGTGCTAACTTTGAACGTATCTGTGATAATGTAGAAAGACTTGCAAAGTCATACAAAGGAAATGCATCTGTTCACGCTCCGGGTATATATGTGTCAATTCAAAAAGATAATGTGAATCAGCTAAATGATATTGCTAAGTTAGCCCATGAGTTAGGTATAAAAAGAATGGGATTTGGTTTGGTAACTAGTCCCCAAGAATATGCACCTGAAATAAATGATGCATTGCGAGAAGAAATTGAAAATACCGCAAAATTTCTAGACGAATATGGAATGCTAAATGATTTATACCCTACAAGATTAGGGGACTATTTATGGAGTGGTAATCAATATGTACATAAAGATAATTTAATAATCAATACAACCTGTAATGCACCATTGATAAGTGCCTCCATTGGATATAATGGGGATGTATATCTTTGTTGTAA
>JAEWHU010000004.1 GCA_023387635.1 Bacillota bacterium | reverse complement strand
ACCTTCTATAGCCACTACAGCGATATTTATGCATTGACAGAAGAATTACAGGAAAATTCTATTTATGAATTTAAAAAACTTCTCTCTAAATTTTCTAATGAAGGAAATGATAATGTTATTCTTTGTTTTCTAAATATGTTACAAGACAATAATACCTACTTTGCAAAGCTAATTTTTGGCGATGATACCTCTAAGTATTTCATACGTCTGTTTGTAGAATGTAAAGAGGAAATATTATCTCTTTGGCTAAATGATAAAAATAAGCTCACCCCTAAGCAACAGGAATGGCTTTATACCTTCCTAGCTTCTGGCTGTGCCAGTATTATGAGAACCTGGGTAATGGGAGGCATGAAAGAAAGCACCGAAGAGGTGGCTGATTTTATTAATCAGCTTACTACCTTCTACAGTGCTTTCCCTTAAAGTTATATTTTGCTAATAATTAATTCGTACCATAGCAGATCTTTAATTTAGCAAAGAAATCTTCCATGGTGAGACGCTTGTCTATACTATCATATACCCTTATCTCTTTTCCTTCTGGATTTGGTGTATAAGTCATATCATCACAAAGCCTCACTTTTTCAATATGAAACTTACTTCCAAGTTCACTTTCTAATAGTACCGATACCGTTGGCTGGTCACCGATTGACCAGACCTCCCCATGGGGGAAATCTAATCTCCGTGGTACTTGACCGTACCAATCATTTATCTCAAACATTCTTTCTACCAAATACTTTCCTATTTCACCATGGGGTTTTACCTTAGTTATTAGTTCTGCAAAAGAAATATACATATTTGCATACGCAGTAGTAGGCACTTGCCACAATGTTATGGGACAATCAAAGATTAATTTACTTGCGATGATATCTTGCTGCATGTTAGACTCCCTGCCTCCTGTAGGATAAGCACTTCCACCAATCCAGATTGCTGCTGTAATCTTCTTAGCAATCTTAGGCTCCTTTAGATAAGCAATTGCCAAATCGGTTAATGTTCCTAACAAGGCAATGTATAAAGGAGTATCGTCATCTCTCATTGCTTCTTCAATGATAAAGTCTGCTCCTTCACTTACTGGTAGGTTATCAAGACTTTCAATTTGGTCTACAGCACCCTTGTATAAAGGAATATCATCAATCTCCATAAGATTAAGTAATTTTTTCCCCTCTTCATAGCTTGCCATCATACTCTTACCCTGCTGCTCACGAAGAGATGGTATGGTACGAAATCTCCATTCATAATTAGCAGCAATAATCCCTCTTACATCCTCGGTAGGTGTTAACAAGTGGTGTACAATAGCAAAATGATCATCTGCCTCAGCGCAGATATCACTATGGATAATCACTCTCTTTTTCTTAATATCAGGAACGCTATATCCCAATCTCTGTAACACTTCTTCTCTTTTCATTGTTTCCTCCTATTAAATTAATACTTTATTCCACCTGCAACTGTAATATTACTTTGCATAAGGTATTCATTGCTAGTAGAACCTCCATTCGCTCCCTAGTTGTAAAAAGAAATTCCATTTAAAGAATAACAAACTAGCACTCACAATAAAGGGAGTGCTGATTTATTTGTTAATTACATTTTTTCCTCTTAATCTATCACTTGAAATATATTACCCTCAGTAATTCCTACTTCATTAAATGAATCCACACGCATATAAAGCGGCTCTCCTTTAATCAGAGCTCCAATTTTCTGCTCTGTCTTATCATATACCATATAACTATGATACAATTTGTTTGGAGAAAATCCCCACAAAATATTATAGCCTACTGCATCACTCTTATCCCAACTCACATTTACATCCAAATCGCTTAATTTCTCTACTTTAATACCCTCTACTGCTTTTGGTAATTCTCCTTCTGTCTTGCCAAATACACGTAATCCAGAAACACAAGCGGCCTGTCCAAAGGGCAATTCCTTAACGATAAGTTTTATGTATCTTATTGGTATCCCTTCTTCTCTTACAATAAAATCATGGGATAGGTCCGTCTTGACCTTTGACTTGTCTTCAATAATAAAATAATTAATTCCATCTAAGGAACCCTCTAGTACCCATCGGGTTACATGCATTCTCTCATCTATATAACGCTTCATCTGAGTTTCACCCTGTAACACTACTCCCTCTGGTAGTGGAACTTCTAGGTTATCGTCAGCAAAATTAATTTGGATTCCCCTAACATCATAGGTTTTTCCTAGATCAATCTGGATCCACTCATCCGGTTCTTGTGATGCAGCTTTCCACCAAGTTAATATGTTCTCATCGGTGGCATTCTTTGCTCCAACTCCCGAAGATACCAAGGCATCCTTCCCATAAGAAAGTAACATCCATTCTGGCTTCTCCCATGGTTTTTTCAGCATACTAATTGGCCAGTCACCATATCGCTGATCACAATATAACTCACCATCTTCATCAAATCCTGCCATCCATAGACCTAATCTTCGTTCGAAGTTATGATTGATGCTGATACGCATGGTCGACGTATGCCATAGTCTTCCACCATTATCTTCCATGGTAGAACCATGTCCTGCTCCTGTAATAAATCCACCTGGTTTATAAGAGTAAGGATTATTTTTTGCTAATGTAAATGGTCCTAATGGATTCTTAGAGACATATACCCCATCTGCATAAACATTACATGCAGTGCCTGGAATTGCATATTGAAGATAATACATTCCATTATACTTTGTCATCCATGCTCCCTCAATATAAGGGTCATTTCCCATAACCTTATATAACATCTGTTTATTATCTTCTGTAACATTTGGCATTCTTTTAATCATAGCCATGACAGCTGCCTCAATCTGTTCTGGTGTCTTTGGAGGTACATGATCTTCGCCATTTCTTTCATAACCGATTTCATGAGTTCTTTCCCCAAACATAATAATTGGCTCACTTAAAGGCTTCAAATCCTCGGCATTCAATTCCACACCATATATAGGTGTTACATTAGAGCATCCCCAATAGAAATAAATTCTACCATCGTCATCTTGAAACAAGTTGGGATCCCAAAAAGGAAAACTTCCTTCAATCACCTCAAAGGTTCCGTGAATTGGATCCTTTGTACGGTAAAACGGACAATTCTCACTTCTTTTTGAAGCACTAAAATATAGATAATCCCCCATTACCCTCACATCCGGGGCATAGTCATATATTGGCATATCCTGATTGAATTTATGAAATTTCCAAGTAACTAAATCCTCACTGGTTAAGAAACCAGCTGTCATTGATGGAAACAAGTAATAAGTACCATGAAATACAACCAGCGATGGATCCGCTGCTTCACGACTTACGCTAATTCCCCTATCTCCCTGCTTTTCAATAAACTGATATTTATATTCCATATTTAATGGATTACAAAAAATTTTCATATAATTTCTCCTTTTTTCCTCTAATACCCATCACTTTAATACATACTATCATTGTAATTTTTATAAACATAAAATACAACCAACAATATCAATGTATTTGAAACATAATCAACAGTTATTATAAACTTGTTTATTACACATTAATGGATGCACCGAGTTTAGGCTACATTTCTTACTGGTCAATACTGTGAACGGACTTACACGGACTAGTGCAGTCCAGCTTCGTTGGCACACGGTATATTAAAGGGACCTATAGAAATTCCGCTCTATAGGCCCCTATTGATTTTTGATTTAGATTTATTATTTATTCCACTACAGTTATAGAACTTCTTATCATACCCATCCAACAACTATAGCCATACTGACCTGCTTTTGTTGGAATAAATTCAATTATATTCTCACCAACTTGCAGCTTAGCACTTATGCCATATTCGGAAATAATAATTTCATTATTACATCCATTCACTTTGCCCTTTTCAGCTATAATGGTCCACTTTACTGGTATCCCAGCTTTTACTGTAATACTTGGATATGTTCCAAATTCAAGTGGTGTTGTTATGGTTTGGTATTCTCCCTCTATCATGGCAACATTTGTATTGGTACTGGTAGATTCAAACTGTGGTACCATAACGCCTGATAGTGCCAATCCGTTATTTAGCATACTAATACCTAATACAACAACTAAAATAGAACAAATAGATAACATCTTTTCGGTAAATTTCTTGTTTAGTTTACTACTTAATGTACCTAACACAAACATTAATGGTACTGTTCCTAGACTAAAAAGAAACATAGATAGTGCTCCATGGAAGGCACTTCCTGTTGAAAGTGCAAACAACTGCATACTTTGAAGTGGTCCACATGGCATTAAGCCATTTAATATTCCTATGTAAAAAGAAGAATGACTTCCCGCCTTTTTATTTGTTATTTTTCTTCCTAGGAATTTTGGCATTCTCAAATTAAAGCGACGTAACCAAGGAAATATATTAAGCATATTAATGCCCATTATCATCATAAAAATACCAGCGAATATAGCAACTGCTCCTTTGAATCCACCTCCTAAGGTAATAACAGATCCTAAGGCACCAACAATACCGCCAATCACTGTATAAGATACTACACGTCCAAGGTTATACAACAAATTAGGTACGACAACGGATTCTCTGTACTTTGATGAACTTACACTTTGTGCTAGATTTATGCCACCACACATTGCAACACAATGCAAAGAGGTAAGA
>JAEWHU010000323.1 GCA_023387635.1 Bacillota bacterium | reverse complement strand
TAGTTTATACTTCTGCGGATTCTGTTTTACAGATATGCGGTAATGAGGAGACAACAAGTTTAGAAGAATTATATCGTTGGTGTGAAATAGCTAGAGAACTTACTCTTAAAGATGAATGGAAGGTTGGCCGTGTAATTGCAAGACCTTATGTGGGTTTAAAGAAAGGTGAATTTAAACGTACAAGTAATCGTCATGATTATGCATTAAAGCCATTTGGAAAAACATATCTTAACGCATTAAAGGAAAGTGGTTTTGATGTTATAAGTGTAGGTAAAATAAATGACATTTTTGATGGTGAGGGAATTACAGAAGCTCATAAATCTAAAAGCAGTGTACATGGAATGGAACAAACAATTGAAATCGCTGAAAAAGATTTTAAAGGACTATGTTTTGTTAACTTAGTAGATTTTGATGCTTTATGGGGACACAGAAGAGATGCCATTGGATATGCGAAAGAAATAGAAAAATTTGATGTTAATCTTGGTATTCTACTAGGCAAATTAAAAGAAGATGACCTACTTATCTTAACTGCAGATCATGGAAATGATCCAACCTATACAGGTACAGATCATACTAGAGAAAAAGTACCTTTTATTGCTTATTCACCATCATTAACCGGTAGTGGATACATTCCACCTACAAATACCTTTGCAGCAATAGGCGCTACCATTGCAGACAATTTTAACGTAAAAAAACCAGAAGGAACTATTGGTGAATCACTGTTAGATAAATTAATTTAATAATAAGAGTACAATATTTTAGCATACAAGACTGAGTTTTGTATGCTAAAATTTTACTGTGGAATATATATCTTGAAACTGTTAATATTATAAAGCTAAAGTAGTTAAAGTAACTATAGTGGTTAAAGTAACAAAAGTAGGTAATTATCTAAAGTAGTTAAAGTAACTAAAGGTAACTACAGTTACTTAATTACTTAGGATAAACAAATAAATATAACTAAAGATTTTTATAGAAGATGTTGAAGAGGAATTAAATGAAAATTGATTTAAAACGAATATTATTTGCACTTTTAGGTATATTTCTAGTTGGAATAGGGATAGCATTTAATAGTAGCAGCAACTTAGGAAATGATCCAGTAGGCATCGTGTATGATGGTGTTCGTAATGCTTTATCACTTACGGCAGAGCAACTTGGGGCAGCGTCGAATTATGTAAATTTTAGTATTATCGCATTACTATTTTTTATTGGTAGAAAATATGTAAATATAGGTACGTTTATATACGTTTTACCTTATGGTTTTTTTGTTAATATAGGAAAGATAATGTATAGCCAGATATTTGTATCGGACACTATACTAGTAAGATGGTTCTCAGTTATTATTGGATGTCTGTTATTATACACTGGTGTTGCAATATTTATAGCTGTAAACATCGGATTAGATCCTTTTACAGGTTTAGTAATGGTTATAGCTGATAAGGTAAAAAAGGAATTTAGAGTTGTGAAAATAATTTTTGATATCTTTATGATTATATTAGGCGTTGTATTAGGAGGACGCCTAGGTATCATTACTATAATTACAGCACTTTGTGCAGGGCCTCTAATACAGTATTTTTCTAAAGTTATTCAAAAATATATATAGTATTAGATTTAATGGGATCAATAAAGGAAGCCAATACCTTAAAACAGGTATTGGCTTCCTTAATCTTTATTACATATGTAGGTCAGTTAAAAGTTCATTAATTACCAAAGGATACGCCAAGTTTTTTAGCAGCTGTTACAAGTTCTCCGTTTGGATCAACATTTTTATTATTACCGATGACATCCTCTAAAGATACATGGGATATCTCATTATTTTTTAGACAAACCATATTTCCAAACAAACCTTTATCAATTAGTTCAGCAGCGCCAATTCCATACCTTGTAGAAAGTATTCTATCAAAAGTAGATGTATTTCCACCTCTTTGAACATGACCTAATGTGGTTGCTCTAACTTCATGATCTTTGATTAGTAATTCTAAGTCATTCGCAAGTTTAAGGCCTATTCCACCAAGTCTAATTGGATCAGGACTGTCGCTAACGATTTTACTTACTACAACTTCACCATCCTTAGGTTTAGCACCTTCTGCCACAACAATGATACTAAAAGGTTTACCATGGTCTTGTCTCTCTTTAATCTTATCAACAATTTTATTGATATCATATGGTATCTCAGGAATTATAATAACATCTGCGGAACCAGCTATTCCAGAATGTAGAGCAATCCATCCAGCATTTCTTCCCATAACTTCACATACCATAATTCTATGATGTGATTCAGCAGTGGTATGTAGTCTATCCAAAGCTTCTGTAGCAATTTCAATAGCAGAATTAAAGCCGAAAGTGACATCAGTAGCTGCTAAGTCATTATCTATGGTTTTAGGTACTCCAATAACATTTACACCTTTTCTTGAAAAATCTCTTGCACTTGTAAGTGTACCGTCACCACCAATAACAACTAAAGCATCAACACCTTCTTTTTTCATGTTTTCCACAGCAACATCGGAAACATCTTTTTTTACTGTTACACCATTTTCTTCTACCTGATAATCAAATAAATTATCTTTGTTTGAGCTGTATAATATTGTACCACCTCTATGAAGAATTCCTGAAGTTGAATCAAGAGTTAATTTAACAAAATCATTGTTATATAATCCCCTATATCCAAATTTATACCCAATTACTTCATATCCATATTCAAGGATTGCAGTTCTAGTAACCGCCCTTATTACAGCATTTAATCCAGGACAATCTCCACCTCCTGTAAGTAACGCTATTTTTTTAATACCTTCTCTCATTTTGTTTCCTCCTTAATTATATGTGATAAGTATACAATTATCTAAATTCGGTAATGAAATACTCAAGCTCTTAACAAGAGCACTTATATTTTCCTAGTGTAAATCGATTTCATGATTGTATACTTTTTCAACCGTATATTATTAATTATGTCACATAATATTATTTTTAGTTACCCTTTAAATTCCCCATAAATCTGAAGAGTTGTTATAATCATTATGTATTAAAATAATTAATAGAGTTAAAATACATAAAAGTATTTGTATAATTAACTATAAATGTTAATTATAGGTTTTACAATAGTTTTTTATCATTTTATCAATTAATTATGCGTTTTTTTGATATTGGCATGATAAAAATTCCAAATAATGTAATGTAAGCATTTACATTACGATTGCGCTGATTTTACACATAAAATTACTCAAAATAAAATTCCTAAATAGTAAATGCGGATTCCGAAGAATCCGCATTAATTGTTTAAGGGGAATAACTTATGGTATTCTAATACCGCTTGCAGTATCCAATAATTCGTACCATTCATCTCTGGTAAGAGTTACTTTAAATGCATCCATTGCATCCTTGATTCTTTCTGGGTTCTTAGTTCCTATTACTGGCTTTATTTTAGCAGGATGTTTCATTAACCATGCTAGAACAACGCCATCATTTGATACATTATGCTCCTTAGCAATTCGTGTGACCACATTCTTAGTATGTATTACTGACTCGGGTGTGTTCTCATTAATAGGCGCACCACTATAAATACCTTTAGAAAGTGGGCCCCAGGATTGAAGACTAATATTATTTAGGATACTATGCTCAATTGTTCCTAAAGTAAAATTAAGGTTGTTACCCCTGTAATTATTGAATCCAATTGCACTACTTACAAAGTCAGTTTTTGAAAGACTAAGTTCTAATTGGTTTGCAACTATTTTTCTATTAGTATAAGCTTCTAATAATTGTATTTGATGATAATCCATATTGGAAACACCAAGGGCACGTACTTTACCACTACCAAATAAATAATCCATGGCTTTTTTTATATCATCTCTTTCAAGGAGTGGATCAGGTCTATGTAGAAGTAATATATCTAAATAATCGGTCCCAATTCGTTTTAGAATATTATCTACTGAATGTATGATATGTTCATAGGAGAAGTTGTAACGAGGACCGAACCCATTTCTGGCAAGCTGAATACCTACTTTTGATTGGACAATTATCTCTTTTCTTAAAGAAGGGTTTTCTTTTAGAAAATGTCCAAACACCAATTCTGATTTACCTGATTTATATATATCAGCTAAATCAAAAAAACGAATTCCGCATTCATAAGCTGTTTGTAGAGCCTTAATTCCATCTGTTATATCTTCACCCGTTAATTCATCCTCTGGAGCCCATGAAGAACCACCTAGTCCCATAGTTCCATAGATAATATATTGTTCTGGTAATGTATTATACATTTTAAAACCTCCCTTTTAGTAAATAAAATTAACTTACCCATTTACTATAGCAAGAATGTAGGGATATTGAAATGAATTATCTCATACAGTATTGTGCTATCTTATTTATATTCTATCATACTAATAGTTACCTCATAGTAATAGTTAACAGATATACATAGGTTTTATTGTACATATAAAAATAGTATGTAAAATAGAAAACAAATATGTTACACTACTACATACTGATTATAATCAGAAATAAGTTACCTGAGGTGAAAAGTGTGATAAATGTTCTAGTTCGTGCTGGTTCTTTAATATTAATAATGGTTTGTGGTTATATAATGAAACAAATAGGTTGGGTGAAAAAAGAAGATTTTGGTATTTTTTCTAAGGTTGTATTACGCTTTACCCTTCCTTGCTCTATAATTACAAGTTTTAATGAGGTTTCGGTATATTCATCTATGATAATATTTATGGTTATTGGAATCGCAGTAAATCTTCTAGCAGCAATGACTGGATATATGTTAGGTAAGTCGAAAGGAAGAAAAGAGCAAGCTTTCAATATTATAAACTTGGGAAGTTATAATATCGGAGCGTTTACTCTCCCTTATGTTTCTAGCTTCCTTGGCGCAAATGGTGTCATAGTAACAAGCATATTTGATGTAGGAAACTCCATTGGAGCTGCTGGTCTTAATTATAGTATTGCAAAGTCATTAGCAGATGAAAAAAATAAAGTTACTTTGATTAAACTTATTAAGAATATGATTAGTTCACCTATCTTTGATACTTACGTTATCATGTTTGTTCTACGTCTATTAGATATAAAACTTCCATCTGGAATTACTACTTTTACAGGAATTGTTGGACAGGCAAATACATTTTTAGCAATGTTAATGATAGGTATTGCATTTGAGTTACACTTAGATAAAAGTAGAGCAAAGAAAGTTACTGCAATTATTGTAACAAGATACATACTGGCTACTTGCGGTGCATTATGTATTTACTTTCTTACCCCTTTTTCTAAGGAAGTAAAACAAGTACTTTGTATAGCTCTATTTTCTCCTATTGCAGCAATGACACCAGGTTTTACAGAGGAGATTGAGGGTGATGTAAAGGCCTCTTCTTTTGCGACTACCATCAGTATATTAATAAGTATAGTTATCATAACTACTATGTTAGCTACAATGTCATTATAAATAATTACTTACTATATGAAGAGTTGATATTCTATTAAGTCATAATAGAATTGTATATAGAAAGCATAGGGTCCTATAATGTTTAAGACCCTATGCTTTCTATATATTCTTTTAACATATCTATAAATACTAGAGTTCCTTTTGATGGTATGATTCCCTTTTGAAGAATGTATGAAAAGTTACGAGTATATTCTTGATTTGTTTCTAAAATAGAAATCTCTTTATTTGTGAATGAATCTTTTGTAACTAGAGATGATATTAAAGTAATTCCTAAGTTATTTCTAACAGCTTCTTTAACTGCATAGTTACTTCCAAATACAATAATATTTTTAACATTTATATTATTAGAAGATAAGAAATGATTTAAATATTCTCTTGTCCCAGAACCTATTTCTCTACTAATCCAAGTTTGATTTACTAACTCATCAACTGAAAACTCCCTATTAACGAGAGAATGATTATAAGGAACAGCAATCACCATTTTATCTTTATAGAAGGGATTTGTTACAAAACTAGACGATGGAACAATGCCTTCCACCAAAGCTAAATCAACCTGATGATTTTTAACTTTTTCGCATATATTATGTGTGTTTTCAATTGTAACTTCTAATTCTAAATCTGGATATTTTTTATTAAATTGTCCTAAAAAAGCTGGTAATAAGTACTCTCCTATAGTAAAACTAGCCCCTATGTGTAATTTACCTTTTATAACATTTTCATTTTGAAGCAAATCGTTTTTAGTATCTTCTAATAGTTTTATTATTTGTTTGGAACGTTCATAAAGTAAATAACCTGATTCAGTAATGTATATGTGTTTTTGCTTAATTGAACGTTGTATTAATGTTGTATTAAAATACTCCTCTAGATGTTTTATATGTAAACTTACACTAGGTTGAGATAAATTAATAGCTTCAGCAGCTCTAGTAAAATTTTCATATTCCACAACGGATATAAATGTTTTAAGTTCCTCTATCATAAAGTTCTACCTTTCTATATGATTAATTATTTTAATGGTTATCATGACAAATATATATTTTACTTATGATTATACACCTATTATACTCTTTATGTAAAAAAATAAGTAAAAATATAGTTTGGAAGGATGATATAATTGAAATTGAACTCATTAACAGAAACGGAAAATATCCAAAAAAGATTAAAAAAGATTACCGAAATTCTACCTGGCCTTATGATGTGTATAATCATTGCTTGGATAGGAAAGTTTATAGGAAATTATATACCTAGTATAGGTGGTGCATCCATAGCTATATTTATAGGTATCGCAGTTGGAAATACATTTGGGAACAAAAAAATATATGCAAAAGGTTCTAAGTTTGCAGAAAGCGACTTATTATCTTACTCCATAGTTCTACTTGGTGGAACATTAAGCGCAGGGACTCTACTTAAATTGGGGGTTTCAGGGGTGACTTACATAGTATTGCAAATGACCATAACAATTATTTTTACAATATATATTGGTAAAAAACTTGGTTTTACAGAAAACTTTCGATTCTTAATGGCAAGTGGTAATGCAGTATGCGGTTCTTCTGCAATAGCAGCTACCGCTCCTGTTATAGAAGCAGATGAAAATGATAAAGGTATTGCTATAACAATAGTAAATGTTACTGGAACAGTATTGATGTTATTGTTACCATTTATCGCGAAAGTCGTATTTGCAACAGAAACAGTAAAAACTTCTGCTCTAATAGGAGGTGTACTTCAATCCGTAGGACAAGTTGTTGCTAGCGGTAGTTTAGTAAATGAAAATGTAAAAGAGCTAGCTACCATATTTAAAATAGTTCGTATTATATTCTTGGTTTTTGTTGTATTAAGCTTTGGTACAATGAAAAATAAGTCATCCAAATCCGATAGTAAAAAAACAAATTCAAAGATAAAGGTACCTTGGTATGTAATAGGTTTCTTTGTTATGTGCGCTTTATTTACAATGGGTGTGTTTTCAGCAGATATTTCTAAAACATTTAAATTAATAAGCAATAACTTTGAAATAATTGCCCTAGCGGGTATTGGAATGAGAGTAAATATTAGAGCACTTATTAAACAAGGAGCAAAGGCATCAATCTATGCATTAGGGATTGCAACAATGCAGATCGTATCTGCAATTGTACTAATAACAATTTTAATGTAATAACTATGGAATTCTTCATATAATTGAATAGGGCGATAAACATAAGTCACCATTAAAAGAATTGCATATATTGGCAATGTCATTTAATTAAGATTTATGACATTGCCTAAGATTATAACAGAGTATATTGAAAAATATACCCTGTTCTTTTTTTATGTAATAATACTTTTTATAAAAGAACCTGATGTGTTGATATGTTAGAACGGGATTGAATCTCGAGGAAGATTGTGCTTTTAACAGAAATGCTTACTTATTTGCTATTTTAACAGTTCACACTTTGTTCACAGGAAATTTAAAGTATATTTAAACTAAGTATAATATAATAGAAAAAAATTCTAAGAGGAAAGGAGTGGAAATATGGAGAATAAGGGACGTTATCGACATGAACATAAATATGAGATTAATCAGGTGCAATACATGCAACTTAAAAATCGTGTGAAGGCAATTATGAAACCTGATAGAAACAGTTTGGTTCAAGGATTTTATAAGATACAGAGTATATATTTCGATAACATATATGATAAAGCAGTACAAGAAAAGGTAAGTGGAATTAGTAAAAGAGAAAAATTTCGAATTCGTTATTACAACGAGAATTTTTCTTATATTGTTTTAGAAAAAAAGATGAAGAATAATAATCTCTGCAAAAAGTTAAGCGCTAGGATAACAGAAGAAGAATGTAGAAATATTCTAGATGGCAATATTGCATTCATGGCAGAGCATAAGGCAGAGCTGGTACGTGAGTTATATCGAAAGATGAATTATGACTTACTTCGCCCAAGAGTATTAGTATCATATGTGAGAGAAGCGTATACTTTCCCAGCTGGTAATGTGCGTGTGACTTTTGATTATCAGATTAAAACTAGCTTATTTCACAGGACGTTTTTAGAAGATGATATTACAGGTATTAGTGCTACAGAGACCTTAGATACAATGATTTTAGAAGTAAAAT
>JAEWHU010000262.1 GCA_023387635.1 Bacillota bacterium | reverse complement strand
CCAAAGTTCTTAGTAGAAGGATAATGTTCAATATCTATGGCAATTGTGTCGGCTAGTTTGCCACTAGGGTTAACCTTGCCAGTAAGCACATCTGCAACTCCATTTCCGCCTTCCATACCACCTTGCCATGCATAAAGTACTGCTTGTGGGTTATACTTATCTACCCACTTCATATCTATAATATTTCCTACATTTAAAACTACTACAACGCGTTCAAATCCCTTACAAACTTCTTCTAATAACTTTTCTTCTTCTGCTGATAACAAATAGCTACCTTCCGTAGCACTATTATCTTTATCTTCACCCGCAGTACGTCCAATGATAACAAGTGCAAGATCCGATTTCACTGCTGCTTTTTCTACCAATTCTTTTGTTACTGGCATCTCTTTTTGGCACCAAGGCTCCTGCGCCCATCCTTGTCCCATGTCAAATGGATTTTCTACTAGCCACTCTTCATAAGTTTCTACTAGTTCTTGATTAATTGTAATATCTTCGCAAGCCCTTAAGCCCTCTAGTATATTAACCACATATGGTGCATTTACCATTCCGCCTGAACCAGTACCACTTTTTAAATAGTCAAACTGAATTCGACCAAATACTGATACCATTTCACCTGCCTTAATAGGAAGTGCATTATTATTATTTTTTAATAAGACACATCCTTCTGCTAAAACCGCTCTTGCTATTTCCCCATATTCTTTCCAGTCAAAATAATACTTCATAGTTTTTTCTCCTTTTATAATGCTAATAATTCAAGTTTAGGTGCTACAATGTAGTACTTTTAACCTACGTCTTTATTATGCAATTTTTCATTACTTATACTTTTTTATACTCCTATTTTACAAATTCTACTATGTATTTCCCTCACAAGTCCTAGGATACCAACACCATAATAATAACTTATTTCCACTCAAGCTTTGGTAAAATGTCTTTTTGTAATTCACATATTTCGTCAATCATTGCACATGCTTGATAATAAGAAGGAGCTTGTGGATCTAGCAAAATTGCTTGTAGTAATTTTGTTTTTGATTTTTCTAAATAAGCTTCAATTAATAATTTATGTATACTTCCTTGTATATTAATAGTGCCAATAATTGCAGTAGGTAATGGTGTTTCCATCTTCTTAAAGGTAATACCACTTCCGTTCACAATAACCTGTGTTTCTACTACCATATCATCTGGTAGACCAGGGATTGCACCGTTATTTAGCATATTAGCTGAATTTAACTGCACTTCATCATCAAAAAAGATCGCTTCAATAATTGGAATTGCATATTCGTTGCTGATTTGAACTTTTTCTTTATCAAAGCGATATACTTCTTCCGTCCAATTTGCCCCAGTAACACCTTCCTCAAACAAATCCTTATCTAATTGATTACCACTTGCACAGTACACAAAATCTGCTTCTCTAGAGTCTATGTCCCATAATTTTTCTTTTACTGGATCATATCTGTACTGCAAGGAAAGACCTGCATAGAAATCATCTGCATAGCTTACATATTCTCCGCAGTGGTTTGTCCCTGGATATGGATAATATCCATAGATGTGATACATAGCTCTAGAAAGTCCAATAAGATCAAATTGTGCTAAGCGATTCGCTTTTTTCTCTTTTTCTTTAAATAATGGATACAAATCTTCTCCAGTATGTTTGTCCCAGATCTTTGTAAAGAATCCAAAATGATTTAATCCGCCACCTTCTACTCCAATATCATTTTTATCCATATCTAAAAACTCGGATAATTGTTGGATTCCTATATCCAACCCGTGACAAAGCCCAACTACTTTAATCTTAGTCAATTTAGAAATTGCCTCCACTAGCTTTGCTTCTGGATTTGTATAATTGAGCAACCATGCATTAGGACAAAGTATCTCCATAGCATAAGCAATCTCTAACATAGGTCCCATATTCCTTAATGTATGGAACATAGAGCCTGGTCCACCATTTTCTCCATAAATTTGTTTACTTCCATATCGACGTGGAATATGAAAATCTTGAGACCAGTATTTATATCTTTCCACTTCGATAGCAGTAATAACAAATTCGCAGCCCTCTACTGCTTTATGTAAATCTGTTGTACACCAAATTTTTGTAGTGCTTTGAAAAGCTACAAGCATCTTCTTTGCATAATCAAAGGTTCTTATGACATGTTCTTCTTCAATATCCATTAACGCTATTTCTAATTCAACATCATTTTGTAAACGTTTTGATAATACAACATCGTGTAATGCTCCTAATGCAAAGGAAACACTTCCTGCCCCAATTAAAGCAATTTTTAATTTCTTCATAACTTACCCTCCCTTTGCTTGCATTTTGCATAATACCCAGCGCCAATTATCCCTGCTTCTATTCCATATTCTGCTATCACCATTACCATTCTTTCTGCTAATTTTCCTGATAATTTTTCTTTTGTTGCTACTCTCAATCTTTCAATAACCCAACTGTGATTAAGTACTACTGGACCACCCAAAACAATTACTCCTGGGTCTAACATTTGAATTACAGATGCTAGTCCTGAGGTTAAGTCTTCAATCCAAACTTCAATCACCTTTTTTGCTTTCTCTTCTCCATTTTCATATCTTTGAAATAATTCTCTAGCATTTCCTTTGTCTCCATACAGCCTAACACTTTCGTCATCCAGTGCTTTCCCACTACATTTTGCTTCTAATGTATTTTGCAAATATTCTTTTGAGGTTTTAGATATAACGACATTTCCTATTTCCCCTGCGTAACCATTAGCTCCATGAAATATTTTGTTATCTATAATAATTCCACTACCAATTCCTGTACTAACAGTAATGTATATAGAATTATCATAGTTTTTGGCGGCGCCATAGTCTGATTCCAATAAGGCAATCACATTCACATCATTCTCCAAATACACCTTATACTCTTTAAAATATGTCAAAATCCTATCTACTTCAATCCCTTCTAGATAAGGTATATTGGTTACATCTGTAATAACTTTTTCATCTTTTGTCCAGGGTGCTGGTATCACGATACCAACCGAATCTGTTTCTTTTCTATAATCAACGCTTTTTATCATTACCTGTATCTTTTTCAAAAAATCATCCAGTGTACGAAAATCCATTGTTAAAGCAGTTTCTTTCTTTACTATCTCTAATTTTTCATTTAGTAGAGCCACTCTTATATTGGTTCCACCAATGTCCACACCTATTACATGATTTTTCATTCATTAAGCTCCTTAACTGTCCCTTTGGTCTCCTCTTTATTCTGCAATTATTGTAGCCATTTAACTATGCATCCGCATACATATATGCCAATACATCATGAAGGAGTGCAGCTTCTAGAATTCTATAGAATTGTATTGAATAAATTATTTGATGCTATTAACGCCGTTCCAACTATTCCTGCATAATCTGATAAGCAACTTTGCACTTGAACATCAGATAATGTTAAGCGTGATACTTCTTTTTGAATCTCCTTAATTAAATTTTCTCCGCCATTAAGTGCTAACTCTCCACCAATCACTACCAAATCCATATCAAGTGTATTAACTAAATTAGCAATATAAGGACATATTGTTCTTGCAATATACTGTATCATATCTGGAGCAACTTCAAATCTCAGACGATAATTTTCGAATTTATCACATAAAGTTCTATGTGAAATATTTTGTTCAAGCCAACCTGTTTCCCCTCTAGATACTTTACAATCGGTACTTGGAATTGTATATCCTATTTCTCCACATAGATAATTACATCCATGCCTTAATTCTTTGTTCAAAATAATTCCAGAACCAATTCCGGCTCCAATAGAAATGTATAATAAATCTTTTCCATTCTCATTCGCTTCCCTCATATAAAATTCACCAATCGCACTAGCATTTACATCATTTTCAATAAAAATGGGTTTGCTAAATTTTTTTTCCAACTCTGCTAATTGTCCCGATATATCCAGCGGTGTATTTACACCAACATAAGGCGCAAAATAAACAACTGCTTCTTCACTGTTCACAGCTCCAGGAATACCAAGACCAATACCACAATATTCTAATTTTTCTTTGTGGAGTAATTCTTCAATCTTATTAATACTTTTTTCAATAACTTGAAAAAAACTATCTCCTAAGTTCGCTGGTACCCTAGAAACAGTTTGAAATCTGATTTTTCCATCCAGATTCACCAATCCTATGGAAAGATTATTTCCTTCATACTCAATTCCGATTGACAACATAATATCAGGATTAAATGCCATAGAAACCGGATGCCTTCCTTTAGATGTGCTTTGTTTTCCAAGCTGTACTAAGATTCCTTTTTCTAAAAATTCATTCACAATAGTCAGAATAGACGGACCGCTCATACCTGTCATCTGTGATAATTCTACTCTTGTAACCTCTCTTTTTTTTCTTATAATATCAAACACAATCTTTCGATTCATTTGTTTCATATCTGCAGAAATCATAGCTTTCATCTAATCACTCCTATCATTTATCTATTTAATTAAATCATTTACTTATATAATACCATTATATTACAATATGCTATATTTTTTGTCAATGCACATCTTTTTTTGACTTTTTGTACACTAAAGATATACTTGTGGGATTTTTATTTAATTTATTGATTTATTTATTCTCTACGGACATTAAAAAAGATGACTCCGAATGCATTCCGGAATCACCTTTTATGTGTTGTATAGTTTCTTTATAGTATTACCAACAGGGTAATTTTAATTTTCATTTTAAATAGTAGTGAATTATTACTATGAAGCAATTCTATTTTACTCCAGTTCTATGTTATATCAACTCTGATAATTCTCTTGAGATTGAATTCCCCCAGAATATACCCTTTTGTGTTAGTTTATATCCATCTTCTACTTTTACAACCATATCTTCATCAATTAATCGATTAAGTAAATTTGTATAGTCATCAACATTTTTATATAAACTTTCATTTCTAGGTATATGTAAAGTTTGAATATCTCCTTTAAATTTAGTAATCTCTTTATAATTAGGTGCAAAATGCATTCCTATTCTATCATTAAAATTATCAACAGAAGCTTCATA
>JAEWHU010000207.1 GCA_023387635.1 Bacillota bacterium | reverse complement strand
AGCGCCATCAGAGTCGAAATCAGATGGGGTAAATACCTTATCAAACTCAGTTACTTTAACATCATTTACGGAAACTCCACCTTGTTGGATGGTTCTTCTTGCATCAGATCTTGAAGCAGCCATTTTTCCATCCACTAAGAGTGTAATTAAATCAATACCAGCTTCAAATTGCTCTTTACTATAAGTTGTAGTAGGCATATCCTCTGATTTCATACCGCCACTGAATAATGCTCTTGCAGCTTCCTGAGCTTTTATTGCTTCTTCTTCTCCATGAACAATCTTTGTAATTTCATATGCTAAAACTTCTTTTGCATGGTTGATTTCAGCATCTTTTAGAGCACCAAGTCTTCTTACTTCATCCATTGGTAAGAATGTTAATAATCCAAGGCATTCTTCTACCTTAACATCTTCAATGTTTCTCCAGTATTGATAGAATTCATATGGTGAAGTTTTGTTCTCATCTAGCCAAACTGCTCCCTTCATAGTTTTACCCATCTTAATGCCTTCACTAGTAGTTAAAAGCTTGAAGGTTAATCCAAATGCAGGCTTTTGTTCTTTTCTACGAATTAAATCAACACCACCTAAGATGTTGGACCATTGATCATTACCACCTAATTGAAGATTACATCCATATAATTGATTTAATTTCAAGAAGTCATAGGATTGCATAATCATGTAGTTAAATTCAAAGAAAGTAAGTCCTTTCTCCATTCTTTGTTTGTAACATTCAGCAGATAACATCTTGTTAACAGAGAAATGAACACCAACATCTCTTAAGAATTCCACATAATTAAGGTTTAATAACCAATCAGCATTATTTGCGATAATTGCATTGTCATTATCAAAATCTATAAATCTTGATAATTGTTTGTAGAAACAATCTGCATTATGTTGAATCATTTCTTTTGTCATAATGGAGCGCATATCTGATTTGCCAGATGGATCACCAATCATTGTTGTTCCACCACCAAGTAAAGCAATTGGTCTATGACCTGCTTTTTGCATATGCATCATTGCCATTACAGTTAAAAAATGACCAGCTGTTAAACTATCAGCAGTAGCATCAAAACCTATATAAAAAGTAACTCGTTCCTTCCCTAAAAGTTCTCTAATCTCATTTTCGTGGGTTGCTTGTTCGATAAAACCACGTTCTAATAAAATATCATAAACGTTAGTTGACATTTTATGTTCCTCCTTCGATAAATTATAAATATTATATATGATTTTGTCCAAATATTCAATGCAATTTACAGTATTTAAGAATAAACATTCATAGGCTTGGAATATAATAGATTAGAAGCACATACGCAAAGTCGCCAGACTTTGAGAAAGGATGGTTATTAATATGGATAATCAAAATGATTATATGGTTTCTAGTCGAGAAGAATATATTAGGCTAGCTAGAGAAAGTTGTCTAAAAAATTTAGGTAACAAGTCAGAAGATGTAGATACAAGTAAAAAAAATAAAATTAATTTACTTACCTCCCCATACTCCTATGAAAAAAATAATTATGGAAAAGAAAGTTACATCATATCTAGTGGAAAAATAGATTTCAATCAGCCATGGGTTAAACGGGTTTTAATAAGAACAATATGCGCTTTAGTGCTTTTTTTAGCTATCTATGCTATAGATAAATTGAAATTTACATACAAAGAGCTTAATAGCCAGTCAATAGAAACTATAGTAACCAGTAGCCAAGGTTTTGATGCCACAGAGGATTATTTTGTAAACCTATTTAAAAATATGGTTAAAGATGATGATGCAGCGGATAAGGAATGAGAAATCTTTAAGTTTATGTGCTCCACTTGTTGTAGACAGTGAAAATAAAAACTGTTTATATCAAGGAGGAGCATTTTTTATCTATGATTAAATTACTTTGTATTAAATTACTTTGTATTAAATTACTTTGTAATTATGTAAATTTACTAGTATAATGTAATGAAGTGCTTAAAGATTACAGACTAAGAGGGGTACCATTGTCTAACAACCGTACTAAGCGTACTTACAATGCCAATCATTATTTTGATAGCAGAAATGTTTTGGAGATAGAAGTTATTAATTGAGAGGTAGGAAGACTTATGAAAAAGGATATGAATGCTACAAACATTATAATGGGATTTATGGAAAAAAATAAGATGGATAAACTTGAAAGTTTCAAGGTTTTAAATCAGTATGTAAAAAAAGGACAGATTCTTTTTACAGGGTCTTCTTTAATGGAACAGTTCCCTATTTATGAGTTTATACAAAATAATGGCATCAATGAAGTTATATATAATAGGGGTATAGGTGGTTACACAACAATAGAAATGCTTAAGGTATTAGAAACGATGGTGTTTGACTTAGAACCAAGTAAGATATTTATTAATATTGGCACCAATGACTTGAATCTACCAGACTTTACAAAGACATCCTTAATTGAGCGTTATGAAAGTATCTTAACACAGATAAAAGAACGTTTACCATTAGCTAAGATTTATGTGATGGCTTATTATCCGGTCAATGGGGAGCATGATTTTGGAAATGAACATATGAAAGAAGCACTAAGAGTCAGAACGAATGCACGAATTGTTGAAATGAATAAAGAAGTTGAAGGGATGGCTCAAAAACTTCAAGTAAAATATATAAATGTGAACAGAAACCTTTATGATGAGAATAAAAATCTAAAGAAAGAATATTCAATTGAAGGTATGCATATGTATGCCAGCGGTTACCACGCCATTCTTGATGAACTTATGGTGTATGTAAGGGAGTAACCGTTTGTAGTAGGACATCTTAATGATTTGATATTGCTTCCTTATTATATCTTTTAGTAGAGGTAATAAGGAGGCTTTTTTAATTGTAGAAATCAAGGAAAAAAACACGAATAGTATATGTAATACATAAAATTAAAACAATTTCCTTCATTTCTTACATTGTATTTTAACGTATTATACGATATAATAAAATGATATTTAGCCATCTTTTCATTATATGGTGGGAAATGGGTTAATCAATGAAACACATTGTATTGTATCATAAAATGTGTTTCTCAAAGGAAATGGAGAAAAAGTAAAATGAGAAAATTAGCGCTATCCGACGAAATTCTGTTAACCGTGGACAAGCCAGCTAGATACATTGGTAACGAGATTAATATGGTTGTAAAAGATTTAGACAAGATTGATATACGTTTTTGTATGTGTTTTCCTGATGTATATGAGCTTGGTATGTCCCATCTAGGAATTCAAATATTATATGATATGTTTAATCGACGCGAAGATACTTATTGTGAACGTGTTTATTCACCATGGGTAGATCTTGATAAAATAATGAGAGAAAAGAACATTCCATTGTTTGCACTTGAATCTCAAGATCCTATTAAGGAGTTTGACTTTTTAGGTATTACACTACAATATGAAATGTGTTATACCAATATACTTCAGGTATTAGAACTATCTCAAATACCTATCTACGCCAAAGATAGAGGGGAAGAAGATCCTATCGTTCTTGGTGGCGGTCCTTGTTCTTATAACCCAGAGCCTATTGCAGATTTCTTTGACTTATTCTATATTGGCGAAGGTGAAACTGTATATGATGAAGTATTAGATATTTATAAAGAGAATAAAAAGAATGGTGGTACTAGAAAAGATTTCTTAGAGAAAGTTGCTCATGTAGAAGGCATATATGTACCATCTTTTTATGAAGTTGAGTATAACGAGGATAATACCATAAAGAATTTTTATCCTATTAATGAAAATGCGAAAGAAAAAATTAGAAAACAAGTTGAAATGAGTCTAAGTGATACATTTTATCCAAGAAAACCAGTAGTTCCTTATATTAAAGCAACCCAAGATAGAGTAGTTCTTGAAATACAAAGAGGTTGTATTAGAGGATGTCGTTTCTGTCAAGCAGGTATGGTATATCGCCCTATTCGTGAAAGAGATGTAGAATTCTTAAAACAATATGCAATCGATATGTTAAAAGCAACAGGACATGATGAAATCTCTCTTAGTTCATTAAGTTCTAGTGATTATTCTGCATTACAAGAATTAGTATATTTTCTAATTGAAGAATGTAGAGCGAAAGGTATTAATATTTCACTTCCTTCTCTTAGAATTGACGCTTTTGCTCTTGATGTTATGAGTAAAGTTCAAGATGTGAAAAAAAGTAGTTTAACATTTGCTCCTGAAGCTGGTACCCAAAGACTACGTGATGTAATAAATAAAGGACTTTCTGAAGAAGTTATATTAAAAGGTGCAATGGATGCATTCCTTAGTGGATGGAACAGAGTTAAATTGTACTTTATGCTTGGTCTTCCAACTGAAACTTTAGACGATGTAGCTGGAATTGCTGTACTCGCAGATAAAATTGCTAGAGAATATTATACAATACCAAAAGATGAGAGAAATGGTAAAGTAAGTATAGTAGCAAGTACTTCATTCTTTGTACCAAAGCCATTTACACCATTCCAATGGTCAAGAATGGATACGGTAGAAGAATATTTAGGTAAACAAAAGCATTTAAGAAGTGCTTTAAATGAGCAGTTAAACCGTAAGAGTATTAAATATAATTGGCATGAAGCAGAACTTAGTATTCTTGAAGGTGTATTTGCAAGAGGTGACAGAAGAATTAGTAAAGTTATCTATGATGCATACAAAGCTGGATGTTTATATGATTCATGGTCAGAATATTTTGATAATAATAAATGGATGAATGCATTCAAGGAGAATAATATTGATATTGCTTTCTATACTAGTAGAGAAAGAGATTTTGAAGAAATACTTCCTTGGGACTTTATTGATGCTGGTGTAACAAAAGACTTCTTAATTCGTGAATACAACCGTGGTGCAAAAGAAAACTTAACTCCAAATTGTAGAAAAGCATGTTCTAATTGTGGTGCTAAAGTATTCAATGGCGGCGTTTGTTATGAAGATAGAGGACAGGAGGTAATTGAATAAAATGAAAGCAAGAATTAAATTTACAAAATCAGGGCCTCTAAAATTTGTAGGACATTTGGATGTTATGAGATTTTTTCAAAAGGCATTTCGTAGAGCTGAGATAGATGTTGAATTATCACAAGGATTTAGTCCTCATCAAATCATATCATTTGCAGCACCTCTTGGTGTAGGTCTTACTAGTGATGGTGAATATGTAGATGTTCAAATAGGACAATGTGATGATAAAGAAACCATGATAGAACGTATGAATGCAGTTATGCCAGAATATATTCAAGTTGTGGATTATATAGTATTAGGGGATGATAGTAAAAATGCTATGTCCATTGTAGCAGCAGCTGACTATATGGTGTCCATTCGTGATGGATATGACTTTATCAAAAAAGATGAATTTGGGAAAATGTTTGTTCAGTTTATGGAACAAGATACCATAGTAATCCTTAAAAAATCGAAAAGAACAGAAAATGAAGTAGATATTAAGCCATTTATTTATGAATATAGTCTAGAACCATTTACGAAATTAGAGTATGAATCTGTAGCAGATCAGTATGAGAATGATACTAAAGTTTATCTAAAGCTTGCTACTGGTAGCGTTAATAACATTAAACCAGAATTAGTTATGGAGGCTTTTTGTAATTTTGCTGGATTAGAATTTAATCCATTTATATTCCAAGGACATCGTATTGATGTATATGCTAATCTTGGAACAGAAGATGAACGTAATCTTGTACCACTTAATAAAATGTAGTTTAACATGATAAGTTAGTAATTAAAATTCAAAGGTGTGGAGACGAATATGAATAACAAGTTGATTATAACCAAAAAAGACAATAGTATTGTATCTGCTTTCTTTGAAGAAAATGATATGGTTCAAGTAAATGTAGAATATGAGGATTCAGGACGAATACTAGGTAATATTTATATAGGTAAGATTAAAAATATTGTAAAAAATATTAATGCTGCATTTGTAGAAATAGCAGATGGAAAGATGTGCTATTTATCCCTTCTTGAAGTTAAGAATCCTATTTTTGTGAATCCGAAAAAAACGGAGAAGTTAGTGGTTGGAGATGAACTAATTGTTCAAGTTTCAAAAGAAGATATTAAAACAAAAGCACCAGTAATAACTACCAATATTAATTTTACAGGTAAATATGTAGTTTTAATCCATGGTAAATCAACCCTTGGAATATCATCAAAAATACAAGATGAGCAAACAAGGAAAAAAATCAGAAAAATGATGGGTGAGTATCAAAATCCTGATTATGGGTTTGTTGTACGAACCAATGCTGCAAAACAACCTGAAGACATTATTCATAATGAAGTAAAGAGTCTGATTAAACAATATGAAGAACTAAGAGAGTATGGGATACACAAGAAAACATTTTCCTTGCTTTATCAAAATATACCAGGATTTATAAGTGATATTAAAGACGGTTATGGTAATTCTATGGATGAGATTGTTACTGATGATAAGGACATTTATAATCGTATCCATGAGTATTTAAGCAATCATCAAAAAGAGGATGTCAGTAAACTACGATTTTATGAGGATAAGTTACTTAGTTTATCCAATTTATATAACATTAATAATAAGCTTCAACATGCCCTTCATGAAAAGGTATGGTTAAAAAGTGGAGGAACTATAATAATTCAACCAACGGAAGCTTTAACTGTAATCGATGTGAATACTGGTAAAGCGATTAATGGGAAAAAGAATATAGATGAAAATTTCTTACGGATTAACCGTGAAGCAGCAAAAGAAATTGCGAAACAATTAAGACTAAGAAATATCTCTGGAATCATTATTATTGATTTTATTACCATGACCATAGAAGAACACAAGCAAATTCTTCTAAATGAACTAGATATTTATCTGAGAAAAGATCCTATAAAAACTACATTAGTTGATATGACACCTTTAAACCTTGTTGAGATAACAAGAAAGAAAGTGCGTAAACCACTTCATGAACAATTAACAATAGATACAAAGGACAGTGGAGACAATGATTAAAACAAATGCAATGCGACTTTTAGAACAAGCAGGTATAGAATATAACGCCATAGAATATGAAGTTGATGAGAGTGATTTATCAGGTGAACATGTTGCCAGTATTACTGGAATACCAATGGAACAAGTATTTAAGACACTTGTAGCCAAAGGTGAGAAACAGGGAATTATGGTATTTTGTATTCCAGTGAATACAGAGCTTAATTTAAAGAAAGCAGCAAGTGTTGTTAAAGATAAGAAGATTGAACTTGTCCATGTAAAAGATTTGTTAGGTTTAACAGGTTATATAAGGGGAGGCTGTTCTCCAATCGGTATGAAGAAGAAATATCCTACTTATATTGATGAAACAGCTATATTATATGACCTAATCTGTATTAGTGCTGGGGTAAGAGGATGTCAGATTCAAATTAATCCAGACAAACTAGTAGAATATATTGATGGTGTTTATAGCGATATTGCAGAATAAAGATATAAAATAATAGGATAATTAAGTAGCTCTAACTTAAGAAAAGGTATTATAAAAAATACTTTTTACTCAAGTTAGAGCTATTTTTTATACTTTGGCATTAAATTGTATACAATTCAATTGACAAAGCTATTTTCATTTGGTACAATTAGATTGTATACAATATATATTCAAAAAACATAATACAAGAAAACAAAATTAACTAAATAAAAATAAGATTACAAATCTAAACGAATTAAAAATTTTTAATTATTATAGATGAGTAAAAAGTGAAAGATTTTTAAAATCTTTCACTCAGCAAGTTTGTGTCCGCGCTGCACTCACAAACTTGGTATGCACAAAAAAGTAGCGCAGAAATGAGGTAAAATATGAAAAATAAATTAACAAGTGTCAATGGAGCACCAGTAGTAAATGATCAAAATTCTGTTACATTAGGAGGAAAATCTGGATATGTCTTAATGAACGATACCCATCTAGTAGAGAAGTTATCCCATTTTACACGTGAGAGAATTCCTGAAAGAGTTGTTCATGCCAAAGGAGCAGGAGCTTATGGTTACTTTGAAGTAACAGGAGACATTAGTAAATATACCAAAGCTAAGTTTTTATCTGAAGTTGGAAAGAGAACAGAAGCATTTGTACGTTTCTCAACAGTTGGAGGAGAAAAAGGTTCTGCAGATGCAGAGAGAGATCCAAGAGGATTTGCATTAAAATTATATACCGAAGATGGTAATTATGATATCGTAGGTAACAATACACCAGTATTCTTTATTCGTGATGCTATAAAATTCCCAGATTTCGTACATACTCAAAAAAGAGATCCACGTACTAATCTAAAAGATGCAACTATGTTCTGGGACTTCTTATCCTTAACACCAGAATCCACCCATCAAGTAACACACTTATTCTCTGACCGAGGAACACCAAGAGATTACAGACATATGGATGGTTTTGGTGCCAATACATGGATGTTTTATAACGATGGAGGAGAGTATTTTTGGTTTAAATGGCATTTTAAATCCGATCAAGGAAATGAAACACTAACTGCAGAGGAAGCATCAAAATTAGTAGGCGTTGATGGTGACCATGCTACTAGAGATCTATATAATGCTATTGAAAAAGGTGATTTTCCTTCCTGGACAGTTTATGTTCAGATAATGACTCCAGAACAAGCAAATAATTATCGCTTTGACCCATTTGATGTAACAAAAGTATGGTTTCATGAAGATTCACCATTAATCGAAGTTGGTAAACTTGTTTTAAATAAAAACCCAGAGAACTTCTTTGCAGACGTAGAGCAAGCAGCATTTTCTCCAAGTTCATTTATTCCAGGTGTTTACCCATCACCAGATACCCTACTTCAAGGTAGACTATTTGCTTACAAAGATGCTCAAAGATATCGTCTTGGAGTAAATCATGAACAAGTCCCAGTAAATGCACCAAAGGGAACAAATGCGTATACCAATCAAAGAGATGGATTCATGACAATTCATAATAATTATGGAGGCACAGCAAATTACTATCCTAACTCTGTAAATAACTATGGAGAAGTGAAAAGTGAAAAAGATGCCCCAGAGATTTATTTACAAGAAGCTACTATTGCACGTCATGAACTAAAAATTGTAGAGGATGACTTCTTCCAAGCTGGAGAATTATATCGAAGAGTTTTAAGTGATATTGAGAAAGACCATTTAATATCCAATATTGCAGGTCATTTAGGAAATGCTTTAAAACGTATTCAATATCGTCAAACAGCACTCTTTTATAAGGCTGATGTAGAATACGGTACAAGAGTAGCAGATGCTCTATCTTTAGATATTAATAGAGTTATAGAATTAGCTAATATGAGTGATTCTGATAGAGCCAAAGCGACTGCAATGGATGTGGAATAAGAATAGAAAATAAATGATGATTACATTTTGGTACTCATTAGAATAATAGTAAGGAAGCAGATGGTAGAAAGTCTGCTTCCTTTTTACTATGGAACTTTTTTTATTATCAGTCGTCTAATCAACAAACGAATAGTAAAATTCTAACTATTATTTAGATTGAAGGAGGACGTAGAATGAAAAAAATATGGATTAAAGAGGGAAGCAATCATTTATTCTGTAAAGTTTTAGCATGTGTACTTATCTTAGTAACGCTTACTGGATGTACCAGTAAAAATAGTAGTAAAAGTGAAGCGAATTTAGATAATAATGCAGGAAATGTAGCAGAAGATTATTTAAATATGAATGCTGCAGAGAAGGATACTTCAAAAATGGATGGTGGATCACATGATTTTGATATGGTCTATGATACCAATAAATCCATATCTGACGAAGTTATTATTAATACAACAAGTGAATCTTCATCATTTGAGAATCAAGAAGAATATAATGAATATGTAGAAAATGGTTTTCTTTCAGCCATTGATAATCCACTATCTACTTTTTCAATTGATGTTGATACCGCTTCTTATTGTAATGTAAGACGTATGATAAATGATGCTTACGACATACCAAGCCAAGCAGTTCGCATTGAAGAGATGATAAACTATTTTGATTATGATTACGTGAAACCTACTGGAGATGTACCATTTTCTATAACAGCTGAAGCATCAAATTCTCCATGGAATAGGGAAAGTAAATTGGTGCTAATTGGAGTCCAAGGTAAAAATATTAATCAAGAAGCAAGACCAAAAAATAATCTTGTATTCCTAATTGATGTATCAGGTTCAATGGATGATAAAGATAAATTACCTTTGGTTAAAAATGCCCTTATGATGTTGACGGATGAATTAACAGAGGATGAT
>JAEWHU010000036.1 GCA_023387635.1 Bacillota bacterium | reverse complement strand
TCTCTGCCATATCTGAAAACATCGCTACTAAACCACTGGTTTTTGCCCCCTTTAAAGTTACTACACCAAGGCCACTTAATGCCCTTGAATAACCGTAACCTATGGCAATAATATAGATACCTTTTTGGGTAATTTCACTCATAAAGCCTATTGTTATAAGGTAATATATAATGCAACTTATTAATGCAAATGCACCTATATGAGGGTCTTTTAATATTTCTAACTTTTTTTCTTTCTCTTGATAGGAGTTTCTAGCATCCATGGTATCTATAAAGCCGTCTAAATGAATACCTCCAGTTACAAGTAGTGGTGTTACCACATAAAATACAGTTTGAAATACCACACCCATATTAAGATAAGAAAATAAATAATATTCTCCTAAAGTGATTAAACCAATCACAATTCCTACAAGGGGAAAAAAGCAAAAAGCTTATTTCATATTCTTTTTATTCCAATCCACCTTTGGCATAGGTATTTTTGAATACATGGCAAATGCTATTATTAATGGTGCCATTCCTACTTCCTCCAATCAAAACTAACCTTTTTGTTATTCTTTATTACTTTCATCCTTTGTGAAGAATTGGAATAGAATAAACTACTTCAATTACTTCATCTGCCATGACTCCGATTCTTTTATTTATTTCTCCAAGATATGATAAGTATCTGTTGGTTTCATCATCATATTGTATCCCATCTGAAAATACTTCATTGGATACAATAACAAGATGTTTCACTTCTTTCGTTAACTTCATTATTCCATCCATTATAATCTTAGGTGTATTCTCTTTTGCTCCACCTTCTTGATACATTTCGTTAGCAACTAAATTAGACATACATTCTAAAAGGACAGTATCTTCTTTGGTTAAATTCAAATTATGAATACCCAAAAAGCATTCTATTGTTTTAAATTCTTTCTCTTTTCTCATATCTTGATGGCGTTTTATTCTAAGTTCACTTTCTTTATCAAAGGGAAACATGGTTGCTATATATACACGGCTTTTACCTAGTTCAAGAACTCTGCCCTCTGCATATTCCGACTTACCACTTCCACTTCCACCTGTAATTAGTACAAGCATGTAATACCTCCTTTTTTAGAGGGAACCTGTGTTTTCTTCACTCATATCTTTATAACTTTCTATTTGAATATCATCAAAAGTAGCCATATTCTCATAAATAGATACTCCCATAGCAATTAAAGGCATGATTGCTATGGCACCACTACCTTCTCCAAGCCTCATATTACAATGTAGTATTGGCTCCATCTTTAGTTCCTCATAAATATACTTTGCTGCAGGCTCCATAGACAAGTGGGACACTAAGATATAGCCCTTTACTTTTGGCTCTATGTAAACTGCAATAAGTGCCGCAACTGCTGAGATAACTCCATCTATTAATATAGGGATTTGATGTATTCCTCCACCTAAAAATGTTCCAACCATTCCTGCGATTTCAAAACCACCAATATCGGCTAGAATATCAATTGGTGAACTTAACTTGTTTTTCTTATGACGAAGGACTATTCTTTCTAACACTTCTTTTTTTCTTAAAAATCCTTCCCTTGATAAACCAGCTCCCACCCCTGCAACTTCATCCACAGTTTTATTAAGTAAAACTGCACTTAAAGCACTAGTAGGAGTTGTGTTTCCAATTCCCATTTCCCCTGTTCCAATAATTCCATATCCCTTATCTTTTAGTTCTTTTACTAACTCTATACCTACCATGATTGCTTCTTCACATTGTCTTCTTGTCATGGCTGATTCTTTTGCTATATTAAGGCTTCCATCAGCAATTCTTCGGTCTATAACTTCTCCCATTCTTAAATCCTTTGTATCATATCTCTTACCAAAAAGCCCGATATCAATGGGATATACGTCTGTAGCTGCAACTTTTGCCATATTATTTACACATGTAATGCCTTTTGAAAAATTGTCTGTTACTACTCTTGTTACATGGGAACTTGTTTGAGTAACTCCTTCTTCCACAACGCCATGATCAGCACAAAATATTAAAAGAGCCTTTTTATCTAATTCTAGTGTTCTTGCATTCTCTTTCATTCCTGCAATCTGTATAATAATATCTTCTAATTTTCCTAAACTCCCAAGAGGCTTGGCAATAGAATCCCATCGTCTTTTTGCCTCCAACATTGAATTTATATCAATATCCTTAATTAATTGTATCTGGCTATTTAAATTCACTTTATGTCCTCTTTTCTTTATAAGTCATTTTTTAGTTTTATATTTTAATTATTAATCTTTTTCATAATTTATTTAATTTAAATTTTCTACATGATTCTATATAGTTTTTGGCAAGCTCAATGTTACTATATAGATACAAATGTGGAAAACCTGCTATAAGATTTCCATCTATATGAATACAATCATAACTTCTTTTATTCATAGGTTTTGTAGCTATAAAATCAGTACCAGGTAGTTCACTATCAAAATAGTGAAATTCATGTGCATTTGTTTTAGTACCCGCTTTCCCTATGATAGAATCCTTCTTAAATTCTAACTCTATATATCCAAATCTTTGCAGTCGATTGGTTTTATATGCTTTCCCTTTTATAATTCCAACCATAGGATAGGCAACTTCTTCATTTTCTTCTGATTCTACTAGCCCTTCTAATTCCTCATGGAGATACATAAACCCTCCACATTCTGCTATGCAAGGAATTCCACTATGAATTGCTTTATGAATACTTTCTCTCATAGAATTATTTAATGATAGCCTTTTAGCATAGAGTTCAGGGTACCCTCCCCCAATGTATAATCCGTCAACTTCAGGTAACTTCTCATCATCTAGTGGTGAAAAAAATTCTAATTCTGCCCCCATGCTTTTTAATAGTTCAAGGCTGTCTTCATAATAAAAAGAAAATGCTTTATCTTTTGCAATACCTATTTTTACAGTTTCCCTAGTTTTACTTATTTTCACCTCATGATAACTAATATCTTTAGCCCTCAATGCCAGCGCTATAATCTTATCAATTTCTAAGGTATCCTCTAATACTTTTGCTAACTCATTTATCTTTTCTTTTAACCCACAAATTTCTTCAGGTGATTTTAGTCCTAAATGTCTACTCTCTATAGTTAGATGTTCTAATCGAGGTACATATCCAAATACTTCAATTTGTAATTCTTCCTCTATTTTTTTCTTAATGGTCTCATAAAACATAGGAGACATATTGTTTAGTATAACTCCTATAATATTACTATCTTCTTTATATTCCATAAAACCTTTTATGGCTGGGATTATGGATAAGCTCATTCCTTTTCCATTTATAATAAGTATTACTGGACTATTTGTTATTCTTGCAATGTCATAAGTACTTCCCTTTGTTGAAATGCCTGAAAGTCCATCGTAATATCCCATAACCCCTTCCATTACAGATATATTCATATCCACAGAATTCTTGGCCAATAGAAATTTCAGTGTGTTTTCATCTGTAAAAAAGGAATCTAAATTTCTTGATTTTGTACCTATAATATGGCTATGAAACATAGGG
>JAEWHU010000028.1 GCA_023387635.1 Bacillota bacterium | reverse complement strand
GATTGAATTTTTAATTGCAACTAGAATTAAAATGAACCGCCACATAGGCAAAGGATTAAGATAATCCAGATAATAGATCCGCAGCCGCCGCTATCGCGTCCACAATCATTACCGCAACCACCACCACCTAAAAATCCACCGCTTCCGCCGCAGCAGCATAAAAGTAGAATTATAATTAAAAAACTACCATTACCGCCGAATCCGCAATCTCTGTTATCTCTGCATCCACAATTTGTAGCTGTTAAATCGCTCATGTTTGAGCCTCCTAATTTGTTTTACATTGTATAATATGTGTTGTAGCTTGTCAGATTTCCTATTATATTATAAAAAAATAAAAAAGATTAAGACATAAATCGACTATAACTGAGGTTGTGAGGCCTTTCATATCATGCTATAATTAATTCAAAACAGTGTAATAATACAGCATAATAGGGTGGATTGAATAGATTTTATATAATAATTATAATGAAGGAGTAAAGAAAATGAGAATTCATAAAGAAGATGTGATGGCAATGGTTATTGATTTTCAAGAGAAGTTAGTTCCACATATGAATGACAATCATAATTTGATAAAAAATACAGCCATATTAATTAAGGGATTAGAAACTCTTAAAGTACCGATTATTACAACCCAACAATATACCAAGGGTTTAGGAATGACGGTGGAGGAGATTGGTAAGGCTTTTGATAAAGATTTTGAATATTTAGATAAAATTAGCTTTAGTTGTTATGGTGATGAAATAATCAAAGAGGAAATAAGGAAACTAGGTAAAAAGAGTATAATTATATGTGGAATAGAAGCTCATATTTGCGTAATGCAAACTGTAATAGATCTATTAGAAGACGGATATGATGTAATAATTATCGAAGATTGTATTAGTTCAAGAAAATACAATGATAAAATTAATGGTATACGTAGGATGGAAAAAGAAGGGGCAATAATTGCAACCTATGAATCTATATTATTTGAGCTTATTAAAGTTGCAGGTAACGATACCTTTAAAATTATATCAAATTTAATTAAATAAAGATATAACCCAATAAAAGATAGAACCCATAAGATTGTACCTTGTAATAATCTTTGTGATCCCTAAAAAACGAACCAGTATATGAACAATATCTGCACAAAAATGTAAATAAGTATGGACAAAATGGAAAATAATATGTATGATTAAAAGGTGCATATATAGTGAAACAATAGTGCATTAATGTACGTAGTGCAATGTTACAATTTTTGAATTAGCATAATATATAAAGGTATGGGGACAAAGTGAGAACAATTCACTGCAAATATTATGCTAACGTAAGGATTCACAGTGTACAGTCAGAAGGGAGACTATAATGATAATTGGTGATAATTTACCTAATCTTCCGTGGGAAGATAGGAATGAAGAAAACAAAGATGTAGTATGGAGATATTCAAAAAATCCTATTATTAAAAGGGATCAAATACCATCAGCCAATAGTATTTTTAATAGTGCAGTAATACAAAAAAATGGGAAGTTTGTAGGTGTTTTTAGAAGTGATAACAAAGCGATGGAGCAACATTTGTTTCTAGGTAAAAGTAATGATGCAATTAACTGGGAGATAGAACATGAACCAATGCCTCTATATAATGATAGAGATGAGGAAATTGGTGTTGCCTGTGGATATGATCCAAGAGTTTGCTTCATAGATGATAAATATTATGTGACCTGGTGTACGGGATTCCATGGACCTACCATTGGAGTAGCTTATTCTTATGATTTTAAGAAATTTTATAGAATGGAGAATTCTTTTTTACCATTTAATCGTAACGGGGTGTTATTTCCAAGAAAAATTAATGGGAAATATGTCATGTTATCTAGACCAAGTGATAATGGACATACGCCATTTGGTGATATGTTCCTAAGTGAAAGTTTTGATATGGAGCATTGGGGATACCATAAGCATGTAATGCAAGCAACAGGTTGGGCATGGACTAAAGTTGGTGCAGGTCCCATACCAATAGAAACGGATGAAGGATGGTTATTATTGTTTCATGGCGTTGGTACTACATGTAATGGTATGATTTATAGTATGGGAGCAGCAATACTTGATATAGATGAACCGTGGAAGATAAAATACAGATGTAAACCATACATATTACATCCAACTACTATGTATGAGTGCGTTGGGGATGTACCTAATGTTATTTTTCCTTGTGCTACATTACATGATGCTAAAACTGGAAAAATTGCCATATATTATGGTGCAGCAGATACTACTGTTTGTCTTGCATTCACAATGGTTGATGAATTAATTACATATATAAAGGAAAATGCAATGTAGAATAAATATGAAAAGCTTTTACTTAGATAGAACTAGGTAGAAGCTTTTTCTACGTTTATGGATTAAGTATAGTGTATTGATATTAATACGAATAGTGGATAGGAAGATAGAATGAAAAATAAAAATTCTTAACCTATTAATAATTGTCATACTTATGTGATAGGAGTAATATTAATATTTTGATATGTTAATATGTTAAAAACTATATAAATAGTTATATTAAGTTTAGTTTTTGGATAGTAATTAGAAAATTGTGCTATTCATCTCAAATAATGTATATATAAAGCGATATTACTACAATTTATTGTATTAATGATTTAATGGGCTAAATGATGTACTAAATTTATCATTAGAGGTTAAATTGCAAGAATATTGTTGTATTTAATGGAAGGACACTATATAATGAGGGTAGAGTTTAGAAAAGGAGGAAATTATATGTATAATTTACTAGTTGGTGGAGCTGCCGGGCAAGGCGTTGAAACAACAGTTGCAATGTTAGAAAAGCTTCTTAAAAAATCCGGATACTTTGTATTTACAATTAGAGATTTTATGTCTAGAGTCCGTGGCGGACACAATTTTTCAGTAATTCGTTTTGGAACAGAGCGAATTACATCACATAGCGAGGTTTATGATGGCATTATTGCCTTAAACGACGAAACTGTAGAATTGCATAAAGATAAATTAAAAGAAGGGGGCTTTATCCTTTGTGATAGTAGTATTACTACAACAGATGAAAGAGCTATCAAGCTTGGGCTTAATACAATTGCAAAAGAACTTGGTAATGTGAGAGCATCAGGAAGTGTTGCTATTGGAGCTATTCTTAAGTTATTTGGTAATAACTTAGATAATATAGAAGAGGTATTACATTCTTCTGTAAAAGAGCAAGTATTTGAAGTTAATAAAAATGCAATAACAGCTGGATTTAACAGCGTGGAACAAAAGTTTGAACATTTAGATGGTGGATTCTCAGACTACATGGTAATTAGTGGTAGTGAGGCGCTTGGACTTGGTGCAATTGCAGGTGGATTACAATTTTATTCTGCTTATCCAATGTCTCCATCAACTGCAGTTCTTGAATATCTTGCAGGTCAAGGTGATAAAGCTGGAATCGTTGTTGAACAAGCAGAAGATGAGATTGCAGGTATTAATATGGCAATTGGAGCTTCTTTTGCAGGTGCAAAATCTATGACAGGTACTTCTGGTGGTGGTTTCTGCTTAAAAGTTGAAGCTCTTGGATTATCTGGTATAGCTGAAATACCTATTGTTGTAGTCGATGTTCAAAGACCAGGGCCAGCAACAGGACTTCCAACAAGAACAGAACAAAGTGACCTTAAATTTGTAGTTTCTGCTTCTCAAGGTGAATTCCCAAGAATGGTTATTGCGCTTAGAAATCATGAAGATTCATTTTATCAAACAGTTCGTGCTCTAAATATGGCTGAAAAATATCAAATTCCTGTTATTCTACTTAGTGATCAATATCTAGGAGATACAACAGCAACAGTAAAACCATATGATATTAGTAATCTTCATATAGAAACATATGCTAATCCTTCTGAAGTCGAAGGCGAGTATTTAAGATACAAATTAACAGAGGATGGAATATCACCTAGATTAATTCCAGGTAAGTCAACTCATCTTGTTGCAGCTGATAGTGATGAACATGATGAAAAAGGTCATATCATCGAATCAAGCGAAGAACGTATTCTAATGATGGATAAACGTATGAAGAAATTAGAAAAGCTTGAACTAGAATTACAAGAACCAGAATTAATTGGTAATGAAAATGCTGAGACTGTGATTGTTGCTTGGGGTTCCATGTATGGACCTGTTGTTGATGCAATAAGACAACTTGAAGAAAAAGGCGATAATAGTGTTTGTGCACTAGTATTTGGTGATGTATTCCCATTACCTAAAAAATTATTAACAAAGATAAGCAAAACAGCTAAGAATTTTATAAATGTAGAACAAAATGCTACTGGTCAACTTGGTAGTTTAATACGTGAGTTTACAGGTATAGAGTGCACTTCTAGCATTTTAAAATACGATGGTCGTCAACTTAGTGGTGATGAAATCATAGAGAGATTAGCAAAAGGAGGTAGAAACTAATATGAGTACATTTCAAACATATGAAACAGCTTGGTGCCCTGGATGCGGTAATTTTAGTATATTAAGATCTTTAAAATCAGCCCTAGAACAATTAGGAAAAGAGCCACATGAAGTTCTAATGGTGGCTGGGATTGGTCAGGCAGCAAAAACACCTCAATATATTAGTGCTAATAGTTTTTGTGGACTACACGGTAGAGGACTTCCAGCGGCTGTAGCTGCAAAAATGGCAAATGAAAAGTTAACTGTAATTGTAAACTCTGGTGAAGGTGATACCTATGGTGAAGGCGGTAATCATTTTATTCATAATATAAGAAGAAATGTTAACGTTGCACATTTTGTACATGATAATCAAATCTATGGTTTGACAAAAGGGCAAGCTTCTCCAACTTCCGCAGTTGGTCAAGTAACAGGCGTTCAACCAAATGGTAGTATTAATACACCTCTTAATCCGATGTTAATGGCAATTGCTGCAGGTGCAGGATTTGTTGCTAGAGGTTTCAGTGGAGATCCAGAACATTTGACAGAGCTTATGAAGCAAGCCATTGAATATAATGGATATGCTTTAGTTGATATATTCCAACCATGTACTAGTTTTAATAAGGTTAATACTTTTGGTTTCTATAAGGAAAGAGTATACCGTCTTGGAGAAGATTATGATCCAACGAATAAACTAGCGGCTATGGAAAAAGCAATGGAATTTGATGATCATATTCCTATTGGCGTATTGTATAATGTAAAGACAGATACATTCCATGAAAAGAATGATGTTCTACGTACCGGAGAACCATTAGTAGATAGAACTAGAAATGAAAAAGTAATCAATAATTTAATTGCAGATTTTGTATAAAGAACTAGTACTGAGTAATACTTATAGTTAGGGTTTTGGCAACATAACCAAAGTTGTTTTATAAAATACATTTTGGAGGTAATAAGATGGCAGTTAAGAATGCAATGACTAGTGATTTTTTACATTCAGCTTACGGCGGAGAAAGTTTAGCTCACATGAGGTACTTAACTTGGGGTGCTATGGCAGAAAAGGATGGATTCCCTAAAATAGCACAACTATATGAAGGCATTGCTTTTGCTGAAAGAGTTCATGCGAACAATCATTTTAAAGAAATTGCTGGTGAAACTACTGATAAGACAGTTGTAGCAGGTGCCGTGTTTGGGACTGGAAGTACAGTTGATAACTTACAAGGAGCTATTAACGGTGAGTTACACGAAATTGACCAAATGTATCCTGTATATTTAAATACAGCTGAATTTCAAGATGAAAAGGGAGCAAAAAGATCTTTCTATTATGCCCTAGAAGCAGAAAAAATTCATGCAGATTTGTTTAAGCAAGCTCAAGATTTAGCCAAAGAAGGTAAAGATATGGATTTTACTTCCGTATATATTTGCCCAGTATGCGGTCACACTGTACTTGATGAAGCTCCTGACAAATGTCCTGTTTGTGGAGCTAAGAAAGAAATGTATAAAAAATTCTAACTATATAATTACATTAAAAAAGAAGAACTACCTTGTGTATATGAATGAAATACACGTGGTAGTTCTTTTTTAATTCTATTCAAGTAATCTAGGAATATTAAGTAATCCCCAGCCTTGTTTTGACCATGGGTAACCTAGATCAACAGCAGTATCTCTTAGTTTTAGCTTAACTTCTTTATTTGTCATTTTTGGATATTTAGAAAGTAGTAGAGCAATTGCACCTGAAACGATAGGAGTTGCCATGGAGGTTCCGCTTTTAGTAGTATACATGAGGCTCATGTTATCGATTCGTGGGTTATTTATCAGATTATAGCGATATCGTTGATAGTTTTTCATTGTGTTACAAGAGATGATATTAGAACCAGGTGCAACAATGTCAGGTTTTTTTATACAGGACACAGTAGGACCTCGACCAGAATAATCAGAGCGTCTACTACCAAATAATTCAACCGTTATTTTGTCATCAGAGGAACCTACAGTAATAACTTTTCTACTAATACCTGGTGTAGAAATGGACATGGGGCCTGGTCCATTATTACCTGCAGCTACAACAACTACAATACCTGCATCCCATAAGGCATCAACCCCACTTACCAGTAAAGAATTTTCATCTGCAATGCTTTTGGTAGAAGTACCAACAGATATATTTACAATACGGATATTATATTTATCTTTATTGTCTACAAGCCATTGTAAACCAACTAATACATCAGATATGTTGCCATCTCCTTTTTGATCTAATACTTTTACACCAATTAGATTGCATTTAGGTGCAACGCCGATATATTTACCACCCGAGAGAAACCCATCACCACCAACAATTCCCGCTACATGGCTACCATGGCCATTATCATCGTATGGTTCTATTTTTCCGTGAATAAGGTCGTGAAATGCCACCACTCGATTTCCGTTTTCAGTAAAGTCCTTATGCAAACTTAACCCAGTATCAACAATCGCTACACCAATTCCTTGCCCAAGTATATTTCTTTCATGTGCCCATTTTAGTTGTATAATTTCTGAAGCTCGATTCATTTGTGCTGTAATATGTGTATCTAGCTCATAACTTAAAATTCCATCATCTTTTTGCAATTGTATTAATATATCTTGATCGATTTCTACTACATAGGAATCAATCATTGGTAACTTATGTTTAATTACTCCCATTGTGGCTACGTCATTATAATTATTTTCGTAGTCCTTACACTGAACTATAATTTGAATTTTATTATTTGAGGACATATTAACCTAATTTCTATTCATAGGGTTATTAATATTATGAAGTAATTCCTTGTCTTTATGCCACTTTTTTTCTTGCAACTATAGTAATTTTATTGGTAATATAGTAAATACATTATTATATAAAGTGCGAAGTATATTACTAATTAATTTAATAAATAGATAAAGTGTTCAAACGACTAATTTGTGCTGACGCCCAAATTCAAGGAATAGTGTGAGAATTAAGAACTTTCACACGGAAGAATGGAGGTTATTATGAAGATTTTAATGGGTAAATCAGTAGTGGAAGGGATAGCCATTGGTGCTATTTCTGTATATAAAAGTAAAGTAAATGGAGTTCTAAAATATGTGGTGGAAGATACAGAATTAGAAATTAATCGGTTTAAGAATGCAATTAATATTGCTATAAACCACTATGATGAATTATATAAAAAGGCTTTACATAAAGTTGGCAAAGAGAATGCTATAATTTTTGATATATATAAAGTTATTTTACAGGATGAGTTTTTTATAAATCATGTAATTAATGTAATCGAACATGAGAAGGTTAATGTAGAATACTCATTATCAATTTCTTATGATTATTTATATAAAAAATTTAGAAAAATGACTGATGTTTATATTAGTGAAAGAATAATAGATATAAAAGATGTTTATCAAAGGATAATGTTTATCTTAAAAGATTGTAATTGTGAAAATACATTAACTAATCCAGTTATAATCTTTGCAGAGGAACTAACACCAAGCGATGTGATACAATTTGATAAGACAAAAGTTCTTGCATTTGTCTCTTCAAAGGGCTCGTTAAATTCCCATGTAGCGATTTTAGCTAAGATTATGAATATACCATCGGTTATGCATATAGATTATGAAGAATTCAATGACTTTGATGGTAAAATGGCTATTATTGATGGTTATGAAGGAAAAGTGTATATAGATGTTGATGACACTACGAAGATGAAATTACTTCGTAAAAAAGAAGAAGAAGAAAAAAAACACACTAAAATCATTGAGTCGATAGATGATAAAGAAGTAACTGTAAACGGAAGAAATATTAAGGTTTATGGCAATATTAGTAGTGTCAATGGAACGGCAGATATCATTAAATTTGGTGGAGATGGGATTGGTCTTTTACGAAGTGAATTCATATTTATGAATCATGATGATAACCCAACAGAAGAAGAACAATTTTTGGCGTATAGTGAAATTGTTAAATCAATGAATAATAAACCTGTAGTAATTCGTACATTTGATTATGGTAGTGATAAAGGTATACCTTTTTTCATGAAATATAAAATGAATGCACCTGATTTTTCCTTTCGTGGAATACGTTTTATGCTAAAATATAAAGATTTATTGTATGAGCAATTAAAAGCTATTTACCGTGCTAGTAATTTTGGTGAAGTTGCTATTTTGTATCCTATGATAATATCGGTTGAAGAAGTGAAAGAATTAAAAAATATAGAAGACTACGTAAAGGAAGATTTGAAGAGAAATGGTTACTCTTTTAAGGAAATAAAACGTGGTATTATGATTGAAACACCAGCAGCAGTGATGATATCAGATTTATTAGCAAAAGAAGTTGATTTTTTTAGTATAGGAACCAATGATTTGACCCAATATACATTAGCTATTGATAGGCAAAATGAAATCTTCGATAGGGATAAAGAACATTTAGCAATTACTCGAATGATAGAATTAGTTATAAATAATGGACATAAGGAAGGTATTCTGGTTGGTATATGTGGTGAAGCAGCAAGTGATGTTAATAAAATTGAGGAACTATTGAATATAGGAGTTGATTATTTGTCTGTTGTACCAACTAAAATTATAAAGATAAAAGATTCAATTCGCTCTTTAGATAAAAAGCCCTGAAGCGTTGTACCTTAAAATTGACAGTATTTAATGCACATTTTTAAGCAAATACCATATTTTATAGTAAGGATTAGAATCCTTAGGGATAGAAAGGAGTATTTGCGTGAAAGATGCTAAAAATTCATCAAATTCCAATTCTTTAAATATTAAAGATGATTCAATTGTAAGTGCCACAGGCTTTCACAATTCATGGAACGGGGGTAGAACAAATAACAGTTATAGTGCAGGTTCATGTTCAGAACCCTGTTCATCTCAACAAGGAGCACAAGATTCATGTGGACCACAAGGAGAACAAGGACCACAAGGTCCATGTGGACCGCAAGGAGAACAAGGACCTCAAGGACCAATTGGACTGCGAGGCCCAGTAGGCCCATGTGGTCCACAAGGTCCAGTTGGAGCGACAGGAGCAACGGGAGCAACAGGTCCTACGGGTGTACCAGGTGCATTAGGTCCAGCAGGTCCACAAGGAGAACAAGGAGAACCAGGAGCAACCGGCCCAGTAGGTCCAATGGGGCCAGAAGGACCACAAGGAGAAAGAGGATTTACGGGGGCTACAGGACCAGTAGGACCAGTTGGCCCAGAAGGACCACAAGGAGAAAGAGGATTCACAGGAGCAACGGGAGCAACAGGATCTACAGGAGCAACAGGCCCAAGGGGTGAGCCAGGTGGTATAGAAAGTTTTGTTTATAGATTTAGTACTGATCCATCAATTACTATACTAGGAGGTCAGAATTTTACTTTTAATGGTGGTAGTGTACCAAATAACCCAAACGGTATCATTAATACAAGTGGTACTGTGACTACATTAGCCAGGCCAGGATATTATGAAGTTAATTTCTATGCTACGATCATAGGAGTATTCGCTTCTGTGAGTATTAATTTAAATGGTTCACCAGTTACTGGTGGTACGCTTGGAGCAATTATTGACACAAACTTAATTGAAATTAATGCTATTGTGTATGTACCAACAGCTAATTCTGTGCTTACTATATCAAATAATTCTTTATTTGCTATTAGGTTTGTTACATTACCACATGGTGGTGTAACATCTGGATTAATAATTAAAAAACTTTCTAGTTGTTAGTATAAAGGATGCTTTTTCTTATTTTTAATAATGTTTAATATCAGGCAATGAGGATTACTATCCACGTTGCCTGATTTATTCTAAAAATTTACAAAAAAATTTATTTAAAAATACTATAAATACTTGATAATTTTATCTTTTTGTGTTGACATTTCACATTTTTATTTGTATACTAGAATACAAGATGTATAATTTGTATTACATTATTAGTACATAAATTATTTACAGTATTATTTAAAAAATGGAGGATATTATTATGGAAATGACATTACGTTGGTTTGGTAGTAAATTCGATTCAGTTACATTGGAGCAAATTAAACAAATACCTGGAGTTACAGGTGTAATCACTACTCTGTATGACATCCCAGCTGGTGAAGTATGGCCAATGGAGAAAATATTACAACTTAAAAAAGAAGTTGAAGAGAGTGGTCTTAAAATTGCTGGTATTGAAAGTGTTAATATTCATGATTCAATTAAGATTGGCTTACCTGAAAGAGATGAATATATTGCCAACTATATAGAAACATTAGAAAATCTAGGTAAAGCAGGAATTAATTTAGTATGTTATAATTTCATGCCTGTATTTGACTGGACACGTTCTGATCTAGCAAAATTAAGAACAGATGGTTCATCAGTATTATCATACGACCAAGAATTAATTGACAAAATAGATCCAGTAACAATGTTTGAACAAATTGATAAAAATAGTAATGGTTTCGTTATGCCAGGTTGGGAACCAGAACGTTTAGCTAAGGTTAAAGAATTATTTGAAAAATATAAAGATGTGGATAATGATAAATTATTTGATAATTTAGTATATTTCTTAAATAAAATTAAGCCAGTTTGTGAAAAATACGATATTAAAATGGCTATTCATCCAGATGATCCAGCTTGGCCAGTATTTAACTTACCAAGAATTATTACTGGTAAAGAAAAGATTCTAAAATTAATGAATGCTGTTGACTCTACTTTTAATGGTGTTACTTTATGTACAGGTTCATTAGGTTCAAATCCAAAGAATGATATCTGTGATACAATTCGTTCCTTAAAGGGAAGAATTCATTTTGCACATGTAAGAAATTTAATTCACCATGCACCAGGTAAATTTGATGAAGCAGCTCACTTATCAAGTGATGGTTCTATGGATATGTACGAAATTATGAAAGCTTTACATGACATTGATTTTGCTGGCCCAGTACGTCCTGATCATGGTCGTGCAATCTGGGGTGAAGTAGCTATGCCAGGTTATGGTTTATATGATAGAGCTCTAGGTGCTACTTATTTAAATGGTTTATGGGAAGCAATCGATAAATCTAAATAACAAAGTTTTTATATGAAATTAGTAAAAAATAAGATATTTTACAAAGTGAATTGTAAATCAATTCACTTTGTAAATATTGTGTTAACGTAAAATCGAGGCGTAGTGTGAAAATCATGATTTTCACACAGCAAAATGGAGGATCAATATGAAATTAAGACAAGAAGAAATCCTTAATAAGAAACAATGGGAGGATGCAGGTTTTGTACTTCCTAAATTCGATAGACAAAAAATGATAGAAAATACAAAAGCTAATCCAGAATGGATACATTTTGGAGCAGGTAATATTTTTAGAGCATTTCAAGTGGCAGGATGCCAAAAATTATTGAATGAAGGAATAATGAATACAGGTATCATTGTTGCTGAAGGATATGATTATGAGATTATTGAAAAAAGTTTTAAAGCTTATGATGATTTAAGTGTCTTAGTAACACTTAAAGGTGATGGTAAATTAGAGAAAACTGTTTTAGGTAGTGTAGCAGAATCATTATGTGTAGATACAAACAATGAACATGACTGGAACAGACTTAAAGAAGTTTTTTGTAGTAAATCACTTAAAATGGTTTCTTTTACTATAACTGAAAAGGGATATAGTTTAGTAAATCAAAAAGGCGAATTTTTAGTTGATGTAAGTAAAGACTTTTTAACTGCACCTGAAAAGGCTCAAAGCTATATTGGTAAATTAGTTGCTTTATGTTATGAAAGATTTGTGAATGGAAGATTACCAATTACCTTAGTAAGTATGGATAACTGTTCACATAATGGAACTAAGTTAAAAGAAGCAGTTACTACTTTTGCTAAAGCATGGGTAGATAATAATATTGTTGATGCTAACTTTTTAGATTATGTAAGTGAAGAGATCTCTTATCCATGGTCTATGATTGATAAAATCACACCAAGACCAGCAGATTCTGTTATTGATATGCTTAAGTCAGTTGGATTTGAAGATACTACATTAGTAGTTACATCTAAGAACACATATACTTCATGTTTTGTAAATGCAGAAGAACCAGAGTATCTTGTAATAGAAGATGACTTTAAAAATGGTAGATTACCACTTGAAAAAGCTGGTGTTATCTATACAGATAAAGAAACAGTTGATAAAGTAGAGAAGATGAAGGTATGTACTTGCCTTAATCCACTTCATACATCACTTGCTATCTACGGATGTTTATTATCCTATAATAAGATTTCAGATGAGATGAATGACGAACATTTAGTTTCTTTAATTAAAAAGGTTGGTTATGTAGAAGGGCTTCCAGTTGTAGTTGACCCAGGTATTATTGAACCTAAAAGTTTTATTGATGAAGTTATATCAGTTCGTTTACCAAATCCATTTATGCCAGATACTCCACAAAGAATTGCTTGTGATACATCACAAAAGCTTAGCATTCGTTTTGGTGAAACAATAAAAGCATACCATGAAAATGATAATCTAAATGTTACAGATTTAGTTTATATACCTCTTGTTCTTGCTGGTTGGTGTCGTTATCTTATGGGAATCGATGATAATGGAAATGTATTTGAATTAAGTCCAGATCCAATGCTTAGTACAGTTGTTCCTTATTTTGAAGGCATTAAGTTAGGGGATAAGGTAGATGCGCACTCAGTATTAGAAAATATTTTATCAAATGAAACAATATTCGGTGTTAATTTATATGAAGTTGGACTAGGCACAAAAGTTGAACAATATTTTACTGAATTAATAAGTGGAATTGGAGCAGTTAGGGAGACCCTTAAAAAGTATCTTGACTAATGGTGTTTTTTGTCATATTATTAACCAGGAGGTATTAACATGTATATTATGGAACGTAGTATGAAAGAGACTGCTCGTGAATATGCTTATCGAGTGATTAAGCATAATATCGTTTCGTTGGAGTTAAAGCCTGGTAGTATGGTAAGTGAAAACGAATTAGCAGAAGAAATGAAAATAAGTAGGACTCCTGTTAGAGAAGCTTTAATTGAATTAAGTAAATTAAAGATTGTTGAAATATTCCCTCAAAAAGGAAGTTTCATAGCAAAAATTGATAGTAAATTAGTAAATGAAGCTAGATTTCTACGTCTTATCGTTGAAAAATCTATGGTCGAAATGGCATGTGACATTGCTTCAGAGGAAGATATTTTATTACTAGAAGAAAATGTTAAATTACAAGATTTCTATTTGGCCAATCCAATTGGAGATAGGCAGCTAGAATTAGATAATGAGTTTCATGAACTTTTATTTAGGATCTGCAATAAGAACTTAACCTATAATCTTATAAGTGGTATGTTGACTCATTTTGATAGAGTTAGAAAGTTAAGTTTAGTAGTTATTAAAGATCATAAGATTATTTCTGACCATAAAGTGTTAATTGAGGCGATTAAGAATAAAGATAAAGCTACAGCTAGTGAAGTTATAACAAAACATCTAACAAGATATACGGTAGATGAGGAAGAACTTCGCAAACAGTATTGTGATTATTTTTTATAAGAGAAATGTAATCTAGATTCAAGAATAATTAGTCATATAATATTTAATTAATTAAAAATAGAAACCTAGAGGCAAGTAATTACCTCTAGGTTTCTATTTTTAACACCATAATAAATATTATATATTTAATATATGATATTATTATCTATATTTATTAAGAAGTTCTTTTATGTCATCTGGTTTTAATCTACTGTGTAAGTCATCGTTTACATATAGGTTAGGTGCCATTCCACATTTTTTTAGACAATTTTGTGTACATAGGTAAAACACACCATCTTTTGTTACTTGTCCAGGCTTTATATTCAATTCCTTTTGAACGGATAATAGAATATCTGCACCACCTTTAGCGCCACATCTTGGACCGCTACAAACTGTAATTTTATGTTTATAAGTTTCACTTCTAAGGGATGGAATCATTTTTATTAATACAGTGATAGTTGATGGTTTCACATTCATTTTCTCAGCAATAATTGCTTGAGCACTTAGAGGAATATGGTCATATATTTCTTGAGTTTCATGAAGTAGTCTTATTAATATTTCTTGTTCTCCTTCATCTTTTATGTTTGCATAATAATCGATGACCTCCATAAATCTTTCGTAGTTATTATCCATAATTTTACCTCACATCGAATAATTTTATATAGTTTCTTCAAATGCTAGTTCTATATATGAAAACAGTATAATCTTTTTTATATAAGATTGCAAGATTATCTTGAGTACATGATTATTACCATACTACTCACAAAAATAATTTTTCATAGTATGTACCAGTAGATAGTACTAATATACTTATTTATAAAATACAAAAGTTAGTTTACGAATAATTCTTTACAAATGGATGAAGATTTGTTTAATATTATATAAAAAGAAAAGGAGAAATAAAAAATGAATAAAGAAATATACTTAGCAGGTGGATGTTTTTGGGGGACTGAAAAATATTTATCAAATGTAAAGGGAATTGTGGCAACCGATGTTGGGTATGCCAATGGAAATACAGTAAACCCAACTTATGAAGAGGTATGTCATAGAAATACAGGACATGCTGAAACAGTACGAGTGAAATATGATGAAAATACTATAAGCTTAGGGTTTATACTAGACTTATATTATGATGTAATTAATCCAGTATCTATCAATCGTCAAGGCGGAGATGTTGGCAGTCAGTACAGAACTGGAATTTATTTTGTAAATAAGGAAGATGAGCCAATTATAAGACAATCAATTAATGAGTTACAAAAAAAATATAAAGAGCCAATTGCGATTGAAGTTTTACCTTTAAAGAACTATTATGTTGCAGAGGAATACCACCAAAAGTATTTAGATAAAAACCCAAGTGGATATTGCCATATAAGCCACGAAAAATTTGATTTAGCGAAAGAAGCTGTTGATCCTACGAAATAATATGGAAAAAAATCCTATTCATAAATTAAATAATATCGTAAATGATAATATTAATATGAATCAATCAAGGGATATAAATGAAAATTACCAAAATATTCTCAAAAACTCAATAAACTCATTGACAAAAGTGAACATTAATTATAAAATGATCCATATATTTGAGAATGATTTTCATTATCTTGTGATTTGTGTAATTTAAGTGGAATAGGAGTGGTTGAATGAGCGAAGATATTTTCTGTATGAGAGAAGATAGAATTGCTTCTTATATATTATTTACCTTTGCAAATAGCTGCATGCCAACATTATTGAAATTAAAACCATCTTCTATGGTAAGTTTTCATAAAAGATATATTCATGATGAAAGTAAATTCTATGCAGTTTTAAAAAGTGAGTTATCTAAATTTTCATGTGAGTATGAAATACTATGTGAGAGCGACAAAATATATTATATTTTAATATATCAGGAAGAACTTTTGAAAGAAGTTCTTGCAACTTATAGCAATCATAGAATTTTATTAGAATGTGGATATAAAAAAGGTGATTGTTATTTTGTAAATAATGTAAAGAATTTCATAGCAAGATTTAAGGAGTTTAAATTAGATAAAAATAAAGAATTTCCTCATGAAGCAGGTATTTTTTTGGGATATCCAATTAAAGATGTTGAGGATTATATTAAAAACAATGGAGAAAATTATGTCTTATGTGGTTACTGGAAGGTATATCATAATGTAGAAGAGGCAAATAAGATATTTCAGCATTTTAAAGATTTAAGAGAAATAGCAATAAACAGATTCTTTTCTGGAAAAGATTTAAACGATTTACAAACTTGTGCATAATATCTACTTATATCGCTTATATCGCAGGCTATTTCTTCTATGTTTCAGCAATTGACAACCCATTCATATAATGATATTATAGTTCAGATTAAGAATGATTAAGTTGAATGCATGTAATGAATGGTTAATGTGATTTCCTTTCATAAATTACAATTAAACATAAGAGGAGGAAGTTAGGTGTTAAATCAATTTTCTAGAACGGAATTATTATTTGGCAATGATGCCATGAAACAACTTTTGGAGTCTAGAGTTGCCGTATTTGGTATTGGTGGCGTAGGTGGATATACAGTAGAGGCCTTAGCTAGAAGTGGTGTTGGTGAATTTGATTTATTCGATGATGATAAAGTATGTCTAACTAATATTAATCGTCAATTAATTGCTACGAGAAAAACAGTAGGTAAATATAAGGTTGAGGTAATGAGAGATAGGATTCTTGAAATAAACCCAAAAGCCATTGTTAATATACATCAAACCTTCTATAGTAAAGAAGTAGCAGATAACTATGATTTTACGAAATATACTTATATCGTAGATGCTATTGATACCGTATCTGCTAAGATTGAATTAGTACTAAGGGCAAATGCAAGTAACGTACCAATCATTAGTTGTATGGGAGCGGGCAATAAACTTGATCCGACCATGTTTGAAGTTAGTGATATTTATAAAACTTCAGTTTGTCCATTAGCGAAGGTTATGAGAAAAGAATTAAAGGTAAGAGGAGTAAAGAAATTAAAAGTTGTTTACTCCAAAGAAGTGGCACGTAAACCAATTGAAGATATGTCTCTAAGTTGTAAAGCAAATTGCATTTGTCCTCCTGGTGCAGAAAGAAAATGTACAGAGAGAAGACAAATTCCTGGAAGTACATCCTTTGTACCTTCTGTTGCTGGCCTTATTATAGCAGGAGAAGTGATTAAAGATATTACAGGCGTACGTTAAGTATTACAAAGTTTGTTAACATAAGTAGCTCTGTAAACATAGGAATCCCCAACGCACTCATAAAAGTGTTTTGGGGATTCTTTACGTCATTAGTTACTTTTTTTCCTTTCCTTATAGAAAACAAAGCCACTACAGACCACATAGAAAATCAGGATGATAATACCCATGGGTAGTTCAATATCAATAACTTGTCCTGTATCTTTTGTACTCATGTAAATCAGATGAAATCCAGGGAAAGTCCCTAAAATTCCTCCCCAGAACTTATCTTTACCTAATAGTAAGCCACCTAAGAAAAATAAAGCAATCCAGGCAAATACAATGGGCGAAATTGAACTAAAACCAATAGAAAATGCCAAAGACCCATAAATGATGGTAAATAAAATTGCAGGTATATAATATACAGTTTTATTCATTAAATTTTCCTCCATTAATATACTCGTCCTACCGCTTATCTTAAAATGAAGGAGAGTATAAATATTTAGTACAGTAATATTTTACCATATATCTAAATTTTAATAAAGAGTAGATCTTTCGTCCCCCAATTTTGTAAGTTATTTTATAAATGTAAATTTTTGTTTTTGGTTAAGATAAAATAGAAAATTCTTATATTTTATGATAAACTGTAGAAAAGTGTATGGAGGGGATTATGGGGGAGTTTGAGATTATACAAACGAATCATTAAATAATAATCGTAAGATTAAGGATATAGAAGATATGCCATGGATTTTAAGAGATAATATTGCATTTAGCAAATTATATGTTGATAATCAAATGAAATAATTTAGAAAGAGGTGACCTATTGTGAAGTTTTTTCACATATCAGATTTACATATAGGTAAAAAACTTAGAGAAACTGATTTTTTACCTGACCAAATATATATATTAGACCAAATTATTGAAGCAGTGGATAATGAAAAGCCAGATGGGATTTTAATAGCTGGGGATATTTATGATAGAAGTGTGCCGCCAGCTAATGCAGTACATGTATTTGATGATTTTCTAACCAAGTTATCACTAAGGGATATTCATATTTTTATCATTAGTGGAAATCATGACTCACCTGAGAGATTAAATTTTGCAAAAGAACTACTTGGTAAGCATAAGGTTTATATAGGTGGAACTTTTAAAGGGGAGCTTGATAAGATTGAGCTGAATGATGAATATGGTAAGTGTAATGTATATTTAATGCCATATATTAAGCCTTCCATGGTTTTAAACTATAAAAAAGATGTAGAAATAACTACTTATGAGGAAGCAGCAAGAGTCGTTATTGACGATTGTAATGTAAATACCTTAGAGAGAAATATATTAGTGGCACATCAGTTTGTTACCAATGGGGGCGTTGAACCAGAAAAGTCAGAATCAGAGATTGTATCCATTGGTGGATTAGACAATATTGATGTATCTGTATTTGATGCCTTTGATTATGTGGCACTTGGACATATCCATGGACCACAAAAAATTGGAAGAGATACCATTAGATATTGCGGGACTCCACTAAAATATTCATTTTCAGAATGTAATCATAAGAAGTCCATTACATGTATTGATATGAAGGGTAAAGGTGAAATTAATATAAGTTTGATTCCACTAAAACCTATGAAAGATTTAAGAGTAATAAAGGATACTTTAAATAATTTGCTTACATTAGACAAATACACTGCTTTAAACAATGAAGATTATATTAGGGCAATTATAACAGACGAAGATGATGTGTTTGATCCAATTGGTAAATTACGAACTAAGTACCCTAATGTATTATTACTTGAAGTTGAAAATACCAAGAGTAGTATATCAGAATATGCAACTTCCCTTCCGAAAGGGGAGGTAGCTAGTAGAAGCCCACTGGATCTATTCGAGGAATTCTATTTTAACCAGAATAATGTTGATATAAATGATAATCAGAGAAATATTTTATTAGATATATTTGAAGAAATGGGGGAGAAAGATTGAAACCAGTAAAATTGATTATGAGTGCTTTTGGTCCTTATAGTGGGGTAACAGAAATTGATTTTAGAAAACTTGGTTCTTCAGGGTTATTTCTAATCTCTGGAGATACAGGTGCTGGTAAAACCACTATTTTTGATGCAATCACTTATGCTTTGTTTGAAAAAACAAGTGGACAAACAAGAGATGTTAATTCAGTAAGAAGTGACTTTGCGCATCCTGATACATTTACAGAAGTTACCCTAGAGTTTACACATAAGAATGAAACTTATATTATTAACAGGTATCCTGACCAATTAAAAAGGAAAGAAAGAGGAGAAGGATATAAGGAACAAAAAAAAGGTGTTAGTATTATTTTACCCGATAATAAAATTATCGATAATAGGAATGAAGTTAGAGAAATAGTTAGAGATATTCTAGGTGGTATGGAATATGATCAATTCAAACAGATCTGTATGATAGCACAAGGAGAATTTACCCAGTTACTTCATGCAGACAATGATAAAAGAAATGAAATATTACAAAAGGTATTTAACACAAGTATATATAAGCAATTTTCATTAAAGTTAAGAGAGAAAGAATCAGCCCTTAAAGCCTTATGTGATGATTTAGAGAAAAGTATATTACAGTACGTGGGTGGAATCAAGATTGATGATGCATCTTGTTACTTTGTCTCCTTACAAGAATATAAAGATAGTATGAATGCTAATTATACGCCAGAAATATTAGCATTACTTTCTTCGATTATTGATGAGGACAAGGATAAGTTAAGTTATTTGGAAAAGAAGG
>JAEWHU010000010.1 GCA_023387635.1 Bacillota bacterium | reverse complement strand
AAGTTTGAAAGATTAGCACCTTACTTATCCTGTATGTCTATGGAACCAGTAACTCTAGAAAAGGAACCCTTTTACACCTTACCAAGAGGAGCACGTCCTCTAGGCGATTATGGTACCGAACAAATCTTTTTAATACGGAAGTTACTGGGTAAAAAGTGGGAAGATTGCCCCGTATTTTATGCTGAATTGGAATTTGCAGAGGTGACTCCACTGGCAGAAAATCTAGCAACCTTTTTAAAACTTGCTTGTATGGTCGGCTCTTTCCTTGCTGTTGCAGGTGCAGTTGGAGCTTCTGTTAGTGAATATGAGCGTTACCTAAAAGGAATGGGGATGGGAGCAGACGCCAAAGAAGCAATCAAAGTAATTGAAGAAAACTTTGCATTACCTGAAATAGATAATGTCCTAAATTATGTAAACAAACTACAAAAGGATAAAGAACTAATAGCAATGGGTAAAAAATTGTATCGTCAAATTCATAAGAAACGTGGATGGGATGATGAAGAGGATTAGAATTATACCCATATTATTCAAATAATAAATAGAAAGTGAGGTTATTGTGATAGCAACAATATCCTCACTTTTAACTTATACAAGAGGTTTGTCCTATTCGGCCAAATAGATTCCATAATCTAAAATTATATTGCCCTTTTCATCTGGTTCAGTAAAGCGTGGACAATTATATCTTTCAAAGAAATAGGCTCTGTTTTTATCATCACCTTTAAAATTGCCCATACCATTTTCTTGGAATTTAGAGATACAGGCATCGTGCATACCATAGATACCATCATCTTCTTTTCCCTTTATCCAGCAAACAGCAATATCGCTTTCATCAAGGTCTATGTAGGTAAATCCCTCAGGAACTGTTGTGTTTGTAGGAAAAAACATACCAATCCAATATTCGAAAGTGTTTTCAGGATCTAAACCGTTGCAACGCATAAAACCAAGATAGCCATTTTCAACATCTTTAAGTTCACCTATTTCTTCGAGTAGTGTAAACCAACCATTTTCAAACCATTCGCCCCATTTGTGACCAAATCCCCCAACTCTGTCGGCATTTGTGTAGCATTTTCCTATAAAACGAAGTGAAGGTAAATGCTCTTTATAAACTTTTATTATCTCTGATGCCATGTTTTTCCTCCTGTTTAGATTATTATTTACCTACAGTTTACAACAGTGAATATTTGTAATGTAAAAGTATGGTAATATTATACATTAAATATTTACCTAAAATCAATAGTTTTATTTATCCTAAAAAGCAATGGTAAACTCCTACTTTCTGTTACAATTCTACGTTTCATGGCTGTGAAGGAGCTTTTCTTGTAATTACAGCATTACATGCAATATTTAGAGCATTAACCAGATATTTATTTACAATAATTTCATGTAGAATATGAATGGAACAAGAATATGTAGATGGGAGACAAATATGGATGAGAGAGGCGTTTCTTTAAATCAGATTTTAGACGGAGTAGATTTTGAGATATACTTACATGATTATACAAAGAATATTAATCAAGTTAATATAAATTCTAAATTGATCCAAGAAGGTAATGTGTATGTAGCAATTGAAGGGGAAAAAGTAGATGGACATAGTTTTATACAAGATGCATTTCATAGGGGAGCTAAATTCTTTGTAGTAAATTCTCATAAGATTTCATGTATTGATATTGGTAATTTAAATAATGTAACTATTATAAAAGTAGCAGATACGAGAAAATGTTTATCACAGATAATAAATAATTTCTATTCCAATCCTTCAAGAAATTTTAAGTTAGTAGGAGTTACAGGTACTAATGGTAAGACTTCAATAACTACAATAGCGAAACATGTATTTATGAAACTTAATTACAAAACAGGCTTAATAGGAACAATTGAAAATTATATTAATGATACAATCCTAAATATTGAAAAGACAAATCCCACTACCCCTGATTGCATTGAATTAGGTGCCATCATGGATATGTTTGTAGAGCAAAATGTTGATATTGCTTTGATGGAAGTCTCTTCCATGGCTTTAAAAACTCATAGAGTGGATAAATGTGATTTCGATATCGTAGTATATAGCAATATCTCACCAGAACACTTAGACAATCATAAAACTATGGATGATTATATTAATTCAAAACTTCTATTATTTGATATGGCTAAAAAAGCAGTAGTAAATATAGATGATGAATATTCAGATAGAGTAGTGAAACGATGTAAGGGTGAAATAATAAGATATGGTATAAACAATGTAGCTTACTGTGATCTATATGCAAAAGATATTATGTATACATGTAATACAGTTAGTTTTACAGTAGTCTATAGGAATAAGGAATTCCCTTTAACAATTGGTACGCCTAGTGAGTTTGCAATCTACAATAACTTAGCAGTAATAGGGATAGGATTAATGAGTGGAATAGATATAGTGGATATGGCTCAAATATTGCAAGATAATATTCATATAGAAGGAAGATACGAACTAATAAGAAGTAATAGACCATTTGCTGTAATAATAGATTATGCACATACACCAGTAGCATTAGAAAATCTATTAAAAGCAGTACGGGGAAATAAGAGTTATAAAAAAATCATTACTGTATTTGGATGTGGAGGAGATAGAGATAGAAGTAAAAGAAGTATAATGGGCAAAATAAGTGGTCAGTTATCGGACATATCCATAATAACCTCGGATAACCCACGTACGGAAAAACCAGAAGGCATTATGGAAGATATTGTGAATGGAATTGATAAAGAATCTAATAAATTTTATTTGATAGAAGATCGTAAAAAAGCAATTGAATATGCTATAGAAATTGCAGAAGTTAATGATGTTATTATTATAGCAGGAAAAGGGCATGAAAAAGTACAAATACTAAATGGTTATAGT
>JAEWHU010000339.1 GCA_023387635.1 Bacillota bacterium | reverse complement strand
CTACTGCTGTAACAGGATATACACACTATGAATTATTAACATTTGAAAATGGTGAAATGCTGTTAGTAAGATTTACTCCAGAAAAAGTAAATGGCGAGTATAAAATTGAGGATGTAATTATTGTTCCAAACGAAATGAAGGAAATATTTAAATAGGTCTAAATATAGATAACTAAACCACATTATTTCTCAATTGTGTCACAACTGTTTTATAGCACCGATTATATACCAGGAGGTTAAAAAATGTATGAAAGATTATTAAATAAAAATGAAATGCCTACAATGGAAGAATTTCTAGCGTATATCGGAAAAGGGAAAGAATTGTTTAATAAAATTAATGATTTTTTAATAAACGAAATAAATTCAGTAAAGATGATAAATTTTGATGCTCATAGTAGATGCTGGAAGATGAGTTATCACATAAAAAGAAAATATATTTGTGACATTATTACAGAAAAAGATGCTTTTACCATAGTAACACGATTATCCGAAGAAAGCATTAGAGATGTCTATGATGGTTCATTACCATACGCTAAAGAATGTATTGATAGCAGCCCATATCGCCATAGAGGGTGGATAGAATACCGAGTTTTAAGTGCGCTGCATTTAGAAGATATCAAAACGATGTTGCAGATTAGAGCGAACTATAAGCGGTAAAGGACTTGTTATGAGTTTCAACAAATCAGTGACGATGTGTATATCGGGAATTAGAACTAGGAACATTATAGGAGAATTGTATATGAATGATACTTTATTGAAAGAGCCATGGTTAAAATGGGCAATAGATATTCAAAGTATAGCACAATGTGGGTTGTCTTATGCGAAAGATGCGTATGATATTGAACGTTAATTAAGAAGTATATCAGCAGAAATGCTTAGCTATAAAACCGATATACCACTTGATAAAGTTAAGGGCTTATTTTGCAATGAAAGTGGATATCAAACACCTAAATTAGATACAAGGGCAGCAATTTTTAAAGGTGATAAGATATTACTGGTTCATGAAAATAATGGAACTTGGTCGATGCCAGGTGGTTGGGTTGATGTATTGGAATCAATTGAATCCAATACCGTAAAAGAGGTTAAAGAAGAAGCGGGTTTTGACGTATCTGCAAATCATATTATTTCTATTCAAGATAGAAATAAGCATAATCTTCCAACTTATGCTTATGGTGTGTGTAAAATATTTGTTTTATGTGACATTATAGGTGGCTCTTTTAAAGACAATATCGAAACTACAGAAATTGGATTTTTTGCAAAGAATAATTTGCCTCAATTAGCAGAAGAAAAGTACAACAAAAAACAAATCGAAATGTGTTTTGAAGCGTATAGGGATAAAGACTGGAAAGTTATGTTTGATTAATTGTTTTTGTAAAGGAGCGGGATATGTCAAATAAAAAAATATTCGATACCATCGCAAAAAAAGAGCCGATAACAAAAGGATGGTCGGAAGATAAAAAATACTGCGTCACTACAACAGACGGTACAAAATATTTACTCCGTATTTCTCCACTTTCCCAGTTTGAAATAAAAAAATTATTGTTTTCCATGATGGAACAGATTGCTGCGCTTGATATTCCCATGTGCGTTCCTTTAGAGTTTGGTATTTGCGACGACGGCGTTTACTCCATCCAGAGCTGGATTGATGGCGAAGACCTAGAAACAGTATTACCAATGTCGTCGGAAACTTTGCTATCTGAGATGGAACAGTATACGTTGGGGTTAAAAGCAGGCAAAATTGCGAAAAAGATACATACTATACCCGTACCGGAACCACAAGAGGAATGGACAGTAAGTTTTAACCGTAGAATCAATATGAAAATACAGGAATATAACATGTGCGGCTTGAATTTTGATGGTGATTATCTTATGTTCGATTATATTGAAAAAAACCGCCATTTATTGAAAAATCGCCCACAATGCTATCTAGTTGGTGATTATAATGTGATAAACATGATGTATGAAAACGGTGATTTGAGAATCATAGATTTCGAACGTTTCGATATCGGTGACCCATGGGATGAATTTAATTGTATTGTTTGGAGTGCGATGGCAAGTCCCCTTTTCGCGACTGGGCAACTGCATGGCTATTTCGACGGCGAACCACCGATGGAATTTTTTAAACTGCTTGCTGTTTATATCCCAATTCTTGTACTGTCATTAATGTCTTCTTGGGCAGTTACTTCCGAAATTGGGCGTAATGTAACTTTGAAGTTGTCACAGGATGTATTGAAATGGTTCAATAATATGCAGAACCCCGTGCCAACATGGTATCTTAGAGATTTCTATATGGTGGAATCATAATTTATCTGTTTAATTTGGAAAGAATCTAGTAGGTGACAGCTCAACTACTAATTATAAAATCATAGGTAATTCGTACAAATAAAATGTTTCGCAATCGCCTATAAAAAATCATGAGAGAGGTGATTACTATGAAGAAACTAAAATCTACTATTATATTAATTTTTATTGTATGCATACTATTGGGTGGCTATTTCTATATTTCTGATAAATCGCCGCTAGAACCACCTGATATAATAATAACTATCGGAGATAAACAAATAGAGTATGTAGTTGGAAAAAATGAATGGAATGGTGCAAAATATGATAGAGAAGATACTTTTAAAACAATATTAAAGAATAATTTAGTAAGTGAGCTACCCTATATTGAATTAGGTAGCATTGCAAAAATTAAGTTTTCTAAAAATCCACCAAGTAAACTTGTGATATCGGATATATTTATTGATGAAAATGGAAATCAGGTATATACCGATAAAGAAATAGTCAACATACCAGTTAAATTAAAGAATGGAAAAGCTTCTTTTGAAATAAATATGCACTTTGCATCAGGTTTAAGTTCATATTATGTAGAGGATAAAATTGTTATTAGGGGGTTTAGGATTATTGCAACATGGGGACGAAATGAATGTGAATATGCCTTCATTATAAGGACAGATTGATTATAATATATTGTAACAAGAGCGATGAAATTGTAGATAGAATTGAAAGGTTAATACAGGTAGAAAATGAATGATAATACTAAAAGCGAACTGATTATAAACTTAGATAAGCTTCATACAACTGATTTAGGAATTGTACGAATTAAGAGAAATCTATCTTTAGATGTGGATGATGTAGTTTATTGGTGTAGAGAAAAAATACAAAATATTAATGCTTCCATAATCAGGAGAGGGAAAAACTGGTACATAAATATAGATAATTGTGAAATAACGGTAAATGCATATAGTTATACAATAATTACTGCTCATAAGATAAAGTTATAGTTTATGAAATTAAGAACTTTGGAAGTATTGATACACAGTTACAATGAATTATGAGAAGACGAATTAGCAGAATAACTTTAACGAGGTAATTAGATAAATCAATGCTTATTTATTAAGTGGAGGATTGTATGGACATAGAAGTGAAAAAATTATCGCCAGAATTAGAAAGTGATTATATTGAGTTCTTTGATAATAATGCATTTTCAGATGGTTCTGATTTTGCAGGATGTTATTGTACTTGGTATCATTGGACAGATGATTTAGAGGAAGAAAGAAGTCAATGTTCAGAAAAAATGAAGAATTGTTTTAAGAAAGAACTTGCTAAAACAAATATACGTAAGGGACTTCTACAAGGATATTTAGCATATTTAGATGGAAAAGTAGTAGGATGGTGTAATGCAGATGAAAGAGGGAATTACTACCGCATAAATGAGATAAATAGACCTGATCTATGGGAAGATTATGTTGTTACAGATAAAGTGAAATCCATTGTTTGCTTTGTAGTTACACCTAATATGCGTGGAAAAGGAGTAGCAACTACATTGTTAAAAACACTATGTGTTGATGCAAAAAATGATAGTTACAGATATATAGAAGCTTATCCAGCAAAAGGTGAATTTAAAGAACTTAATTACCATGGACCATATTCTATGTATGAAAAGTTAGGGTTTATATTACAAGATAATAGAACAAATGAAACGGTAGTACGTTTATATTTGTAATACTAACTGATGTTGAATTTGCATCTTAAATAAGGAGGCAGTTATATATGAAATATAAAAAAATTAAAAAAGTGACGATTGCCCTTACTGTTATTTGTATTATAGCAACTGTGATTAATGTGTCATTTATGTATTTGCTACCAAAGTACATAATCAATAAAATTGATAGGGCTTCAGACATAAGCTCCATAGCTATTATAGGTGCTGCGGATGGACCAACAAGCATTCTTGTAGGAAGTTCAAGTTCTTTTTACCTTATTACTACAATATTAGCATTACTTTCAATAACTGGGATTGTATTCCTTATATTTATTAAGCGTAAAAATAATAAGGAAGATTAATGTAATACTACTATGGAGGTAGTTTTGTTGGACTTAATAGGAGAAAATATAGTGTTGAAGCCATATACATTAGAAAGATGCCATGAATTTTACAATTGTTATATCTCAGATTCAGCTATGACATATGATATGTACGTTTATGATAAGGAGAATGTAGATAGATACTATCAAATTAGAGTATTAGATACAGCAAGACGATTTTTTGCGATTTGTCATAATAATAAAGTCATTGGTGAAATTCAACTTAAACGAATTGATTTTGAAAAGCTGTGTGGTACATTAAGCATACATTTGGTAAATGATTCTGTAAAAGGAAAAGGGTTTGGAACTGACGCTGAGCGATTGTTAATTAAATATGCTATTAATGATCTCGGACTTCATACCATTTATGCTGATGCCATACATAGAAATAATAGAAGTAAACATATATTAGAAAAGTTGGGGTTTAAGCATCTTTATGATGATGAAGATTTAGCTTATTATGAATATAGTGAATGCCACCAATGAAGAAGGAGTACGATGTGAAAAATATAAAAGTAATCTTTTTTGATCTGTTTTTTACATTAATATCACCCAGATATTCAGATGGTAAAAATGAAAATGATGCATTAGGACTAACTATTAGGGAATGGGAACATTATGCAGAAAACGATGATTTATATAAAAGAAGGGCTACAGGACAAGTTATAAGTGCAGAGAAAATTATTGATGAAATTGTTTCCAGTATAGACATTAATATAAGTGAAGAGCAAAAAAAGGAAGTACTCTTACTAAGACAAAGCAGGATGCAGAAAGCTCTAACGAATGTAGATAACCAAATTATAAATACAATTAAGAAGATAAAACAAAAGGGAATTAGAATTTGCTTAATTAGTAATGCAGATGTAATTGATACAATGTTCTGGAGAGATTCACCTTTATATGAATTATTTGATGATGCTGTATTTTCCTATGAGGCTAAGTGTTTAAAACCAGACAGATACATATATAATATGGCAATTCAAAAGATGAATGTAAATGCAAAAGATTGTTTCTTTGTAGGTGATGGAGGTTCAAATGAATTGTACGGTGCAAAACAAGTGGGGATGAGTACTGTTTTTACAGAATATTTGGAGAAAAAATCAGAAGATAAAAAGAAAGAGATCTTAGAATATGCAGATTTCCATATAACAGAGTTTGAAGAATTAATAAGATTATGTGAATAAGTATATTTGTTCTATTCTTAGTATTTTGATATTGGAACAAGTTCATACTAAATGAGATAAAAATTTAAGGATTATAAGAGGAGGCATAAACACTGATAAAAAGAATTCAAAGATTAGATGAAGTATTAGATTTTACATGGGAGTTAAGTCAAGATAAATTACATGCCAGTTTTCCGAGAAGAATTTTAATAGAGGAGCTTAAAGAAGAGATTGAAAAAGCTATCAATTTGGAAACCTCTGATATAATAGCTTATTATCAACAGGAGGTGCTATGTGGTGTTTGCTTTTATCTATGGGTAAAAGAAGAGAAATATGCACAAACAACAGGATTTGTAATTAGGGAGAATTATGGTCAAATTGCTGATGAGTTTATTAGTTATATAGGTAACCAATTGCCAGGATATGAACTATTCATAGGTGTACCAATTACTAATAAAAATGCAAATGAATACTTTAAGGAAAGGAATATTAAGTGTATTGAAAATAGCATTGTTACTAGAATATGTAATTTAGAACCTCATATAGCTCAAAGATATGATTACATAGAGCAAATTAATATAAATAATTATGAAGAATACGCTGTATTCCATGACAAATATGCCATACCTCTAGAGATGTATTTTAATAGTAAAAATGTACGAAAGGAAATAGAACGCTTTCTGATATTTGCTTTTAGAAACGATGGGGAGATACATGGGAGTATTTTTGTTAAAGCTGATAAAGACATTTCGGAAGTCATTGGATTATTTATTGATAAAGAATATAAAAATAAAGGCATTGAAAATACCTTAATAAATGTTATGTTGCCGCAATTATATAAAGAATATGGTTCGGTAAAGGAAATTTTATATTTTATTGATGAAGATTCTACTGATGAATTAAATATAGCATTAACTGAAGGCTTTGAGATTAAAGAAACGTATAGATGTTATAAATATATACTTTAGATCTTTTTTGCAATTGTGTCACAATTGTTAGGTAGTATCAACTTATTGTCAATTTTGTCGTTGGTCTGTCTTATGGGTTAGCATAAGAAAATATTTAGATTATACTCGAAATGTATCTGTGACAAAATGCTGTAATTCGTGAGAAGACGCTTTAAGCTGTATTTGTATTATTGTTACAAGATTAAGGAGGCTAAAATGATAGAAATATGTATAAGAGAAATAAAATATAATGATTATAATGATATATATTTACTGAATCATGAATTTAACCCCAACCGTTCTACTTATTCAGCAGTAAATGTAAAAGAGCGTATTCAATATATAATTGAAAGTTCAAAAGATATTATTTTTGTTTGCGAGCATTTCAATGAGGTAATAGGCTATATTCACGGAAGTCCGTATGAGTTACTTTTCTCTGATTCTTTAATCAATGTTCTATGTTTTGTAGTTAAAGAAAAA
>JAEWHU010000312.1 GCA_023387635.1 Bacillota bacterium | reverse complement strand
AATGTCATATTAAAAGCTGCCTCTGAATATGCATACGGAAGAGTAAACTATGAAAGTGGAAGTACAGATGTAATCCAAATAGTAGAAGATGATGTTATTCCTAATCTACAGGATTTCAAAGAAGAAGATCTAGTTGATTCTCAAGTTAATTGGAATATGGAACATGCAATTGACGGTGGAAGACATGAAGAGGGTGTTATTAATATACTCCTTCTTGGAGAAGAAGCTATTGATTCTGGTGGAGGTAGAGGTAGAACGGATCTTATGATTATAGCCACCTTAAACTCTAATACGAAATCAGTAAAATTAACGTCACTTATGAGAGATTTATTAGTTCAAATTCCAGGATATAAGGATAATAAATTAAATGCTGCCTATGAAATTGGTGGAGTACCATTATTATATAAAACCATTGAATTAAATTTTGATATTAAATTAAATGGTTATGCTCTAGTTGGATTTAGCGATTTTGAAACAATTATAGATAAATTAGGTGGAGTAACAATTACTTTAACAGAATATGAAGCAGATTATTTAAGAAAAACTAATTATATAGCTGATCCTTCTAATCGTAATGTGGTTGCAGGAACTAGAGTATTAAATGGCGGACAAGCACTGGGATATTGTAGAATTAGGTATGTAGCTACAAAGGATCACCAGATGGATGATTATGGTAGAACCTCAAGGCAAAGAGTTTTATTAAATGCCATATTTGATAAATATAAAACAAAAAGCTTACCAGAGTTAGTCTTATTGTTAAATGATATTTTGCCATTAATTACTACAGATATAACAAAAGATGATTTTGAACAGTATTTAAGAGTTGGTGTAGACATGGGATTAACAGATATACAAAACTTAAGAATTCCAGTAAAAAATACTTTTGAAAACGGTTTTGTTAGGAAAATGTCTGTTTTAATTCCTGATCTTCAAAAGAATATTGAAGAACTTCATAGATTTGTTTTTGAATAATAATTGATACAAAAATATTGACCCTGTAAAGCAGAATGTTTGAACGAAAGTATATACTCAGAGAGTGTATAAATTCTTTAAACTGACTCTGTTTTACAGGGTCTTTTTGTGGCTGTTATACTATTTTCATTCATGAATCAGCTACAAAATAAAAAAGTTAAATGAATAAGTATTGACAACTATATCATTAAATGATATATTGTTTTTGGATGTATCATTTAATGATATAGTTAAGCAATAGAAGATAACTATTATAGGAAAATGGAGGAGGATATGGCTAGAAAAGATTCAATAGATATTGGTGAACTTACAGATTCAGCGTTTTATATTTTATCAAGTGTGATTGAAGAAAAGCATGGATATCTAATTATGAAAACCATCGAAAAATTTACGGATAATGCTGTTACTATTGGGCCAGCTTCATTGTATACTACGCTGAAAAAATTATTAGCAGCAGAGTTAGTGACTCTATATGAGGATGAAGGCGAAAGTAAAAAAAATTATAAGATAACGGCCAAAGGTCTTGAAATGCTTGAAAATGAAATTGAACGTAAAAAGAAGATGATAGCATTTGCAGAAAATTTTATAAAAAATAGTGAGGAAAATATATGAAGAATAAATATGTAGCGATTACTGGATTCGCATTTAGCGAAAATCAAGATATGGAGAAACTAACTAAGTATGCAAAGGATGGATGGTTACTAGAATCTATAGTAGGTGGGTTCTTTTATAAATTAAGAAAGAGTGAACCAAGTGATATTATATACAGTTTAGATTATCAAACAGATGCAAATGGGGATTATTTAAGTATCATGAAAGAAGCAGGATGGGAACACGTTGTATCAGTAGGAAATCAAATTCATATATTTTCTGCAAAAGCAGGAACGAAGCCCATATATAGTGATAATGAAACAGAACAGGATAAGTATGTCACGGTTAAAAACCAAACAAAAAAAGGGTCTATATACACATTCATAACTGGTATTGTACTATGTTTGTTAATGATGGTTTCAAAAAGGATTTATGAACCTTTATATTATCCAATGTTGGTCTTATTTGTAGTGGATATTGTAGTATTTGTATTTAATTTTATGCCTTATGTTGCCTATAATTATAGAGTTGTTCAAACAAATAATGGGGATAAAGAAAAAAGCGAGAATAAAATTTTGAACAGTGTTAATAAGCTAATTATTGGTTTAAGTATTATACCAATAGTGTCTGGAGTTTTAGTTATTGTAAAGAATAAGTCTGTATCAGTGGATACAGTATTTTTAATAGTATTCGGAAGTTTTCTTATAATTTCTACACTTATTTCACAGAAAAAGGGTAACAATTTAAATAAATAGCTATCTTAAATCATGTCATATGATATTTATTATGTGACATGATTTTATTTTGCCCAAATTCGCTGATAAATGGATAGTATGTCATAACAACTACAAACATATAATAAAAAGATGACTTAATTATATGGAGGCAAGGAGTGAAGTATGATAATAGATTTATATATAAAAATAATTGTGTAAAAAAACATAGATATAAAATTTTGTTAAAATATTGGATTCATTTTGTACTTTGCATTATTATTCTTTTATATATTAGTCATATAGAAAACAAAATTGTATTACATATGGTAACTGTGAACATAAAAAAACAAGGCATTGATTATGACGCATTTCGTCAGATGAAGGTGAATGAGAAATATGTAAGAATGACAAAGGAGCAATTAACGAAAGAAAAGTTATTAACAAAAGAAACGAATAAGACGGCGACTTCAAAGAGGAAAAAGTACGATGCGTTTGATTATTTCACAATCAGGATGATGCTATTTGATTATGACATGAGTGATTATAAAAGGATTTCAAAAAGAAATTTAAATAAATTATTAGATGATTTTTATAATAATGAAAGTTTCATTGAATTAAAGGGATATTATAGTAGCATATTACAAGATGTAATATACTTTCCAATACCATATAAAGCAGATGGGAGTACTTATGTGACTTATATAGATTCATGGAATGCATATCGCAGTTATGGGGGCAATAGAAGACATGAAGGAGCAGACTTAATGCCAGATGAAAATGTATCTGGAGTCTATCCTATTCGAAGTATAACAAGAGGTACGGTAGAGAAAAAAGGATGGTTAGAACAAGGAGGATACCGTATTGGTATAAGAGGTACAAGTGGAGGGTATTATTACTATGCTCATCTTGATTCCTATGTAGAAGGGTTAGATATAGGAGATAGTGTTGAGGCGGGGCAAATACTTGGATATATGGGTGACAGTGGATATGGAGAGGAAGGAACGAGAGGAAAATTTTTAGTACATCTTCATCTTGGAATCTATGTTGACTCATCCTTTGGTGAAACAAGCATAAATCCATACTGGATATTAAAGTATCTAGAGAAAAATAATAAAATTCAATAAAAATATAACATCAGAAAATAAAGATAAATACCATATAATTAAGAATAATGAGAAAATTTATTTGTTCAAATTAGGTGAATATAATGCTAAAAATTAAATTGAGTATTGAATATAAAATTTAATTAAAATTATAGATTAATAATTTCCTAAATAAAGAATTTGTGTTATAATGTCCAAGATGAGCAGATTAGTCCATAGGATATATAATAGGGTTGTATGCTTGAATGTAAATCCTTTATATATCCTATGAATAAGAGTAACGTGAACGACAAAGAAACATTGATGTTTCTATTCTAGAATGAATCAGTAGTTAGATAAATACGTTTATAATTTGGGGACAAGGAGTGATGATGGATGGAAATACAATTATGGCGTGAAATTTTAGATCCATATGTTCTAGCAGTAGATGAGCTAGTTGTGAAATTTAATCATATCATAGACGAATATCGTAAAATGGGTGAATATTCCCCAATAGAACAAGTAAATGGGCGAGTAAAAACAATATCAAGTATATTAGAAAAAGCTCAAAAGAAGCAAATACCACTTAACGAAATAGAAGAACAAGTTGAAGATATAGCAGGTATAAGAATTATATGCCAATTTGTTGAGGATATACAAAAGGTGGTAGAAATCATTAGTAAACGTACTGATATGAGAATTAAAAGTGAAAAAGATTATATTAGCAATAGAAAAGAAAGTGGATATCGTAGTTTTCATTTAATTATAATCTATACCGTTCAGACATTGCGAGGTACAAAAGAAATTCAAGCAGAGATACAAATTCGTACATTAGCTATGAATTTTTGGGCTACCATTGAACATTCCCTACAATATAAATATAGGCAGAATATACCTGAACATATAAGAAAAAGATTAACAACAGCCTCGGAGGCTATCGTTGTACTAGATAATGAAATGTCTGTTGTAAGAGATGAGATTATGGATGCGCAAAACTCTTTTAAGATAAAAGCAAATATTGTTGCAGATATCTTAACGAATATACAAAATTTATATAAAGTAGCAAATAAGCGAGAAGTAGAGAAAATTCAGGATGAATTTTATCGAATTTATGAATCGGGTGATTTAGAACAATTAGATCGTTTTAATAGAGAATTAGATAAAATATCAGAAGGCTATAGAGCCCAAAGTTTACGATAGAAGTTAGTACAAGGAGAAAAAGATGATCTTACCAGAATTATTTGAAGCAAGAATGAAAGAACTTCTAAAGGAAGATTATGAAGTTTATCAAGAAAGTTTTAACCAGAAACATTACAGTGGGCTTCGAATAAATACCTTAAAAATAACAAAAGAAGAATTTTTAAAAATATCTCCATTTGAATTAGAACAAATTCCATACATAGAAAATGGATTCTATTATAATTCAGATGATCAACCTGCAAGACATCCGTATTATCATGCAGGGTTATACTATATACAAGAACCAAGTGCTATGACACCAGCTAGTCTTTTACCAGTGAGGCCAGGTGATAAAGTATTAGACCTATGTGCGGCACCAGGTGGGAAAAGCACAGAACTTGCGGCAAAATTGCAAGGGGAGGGTGTTTTAGTAACAAACGACATTAGTAACTCAAGGGCGAAAGCTCTACTTAAAAACATAGAATTATTTGGTGTTTGTAATTCTATTGTTATGAGTGAGGAGCCAAAAAAGCTTGAAAAACATTTTGATGAATATTTTGATAAAATATTGGTGGATGCACCGTGTTCAGGAGAAGGTATGTTTCGTAAAGCGCCTTCTATGATTAAGAACTGGGAAGAACTTGGAGTTGATTACTATAGTAAAATACAAAAAGAAATCATTATAAGTGCGGCTAAGATGTTAAAACCTGGTGGAAGTATGTTATATTCCACTTGCACTTTTTCTCCAGAAGAAAATGAAGGAACGATAGCATACTTGCTAGAAGAGTTTCCAGAGTTTAAGGTTGTAAATCCATTAATAAAAGATGGTGTTAATGGAGTTTCTTATGAAGGTTTTGATTGTGGTAAACCAGAATGGATAAATGGGCCAGAAGAACTTAAAAATGCAGTTCGTTTATGGCCTCATAAAATAAAAGGTGAAGGACATTTTATTTGTTTACTTGAGAAAACTGGAGAACCAAAGAATATAACAAGTAGTAATGAGAAAAAGATAGTAAAATTATCAAATGAAGCTGATGAATTCATACGTAATTTAAACTTTAAGGTTGATAAGGATTATCTTCAGGTTCATGAGGACAAGTTATATCTTATGCCACAGGATTTAAAAAGCCTAAAGGGGCTTCGTTTGTTACGTATGGGATTATTACTTGGAGAAATGAAGAAAAATCGTTTTGAACCAAGTCAAGCGCTTGCGATTGCTTTAAAAACCACGGATTATAATAAAGTAATAAATTTAAGTAGTAACGACCCGAATGTTATTAAGTATTTAAAATGTGAAACAATCACAATAGAAGGTGATCACACAGATGGGTTTAATTTGATTTGTGTGGATGGCTATCCACTTGGATGGGGCAAATTAGCCGGAAATACATTAAAGAATAAATATATACCGGGTTGGAGATGGATGTAACTGGTATCGAAAGATTAAAGAGTGAAAGAAAATTATAATTTTGAAAGGTTGCCACGATGTGATTCTTTACTCTGTTTTATTAGTGGCAATATCACATCTGCAGAGATGTGATATGCAATGGGTGTATTATGAGTGGACTAATTCGATTAGATAAATACCTTGCTGATATGGGCGTAGGGACAAGAAGTGAGGTTAAAAATTATATAAGAAAAGGAAGAGTCCAAATTAATGAAGTAGTTATTAAGGAATCGGATAAAAAAATTAATATAGATTCAGATAAAGTAGCATTTGATGGTAGTATCTTAACTTACGTAAGTACAGAATACTACATGCTAAATAAACCGGCAGGAGTAGTTTCAGCTACAAGAGATAATCTATCTGAAACAGTACTAGATTTAATTGATAGTACTAATAAAGATTTATTTCCAGTAGGGAGACTTGATAAGGATACTGAAGGACTACTACTTATCACGAACGATGGAGATCTTGCACATAAATTATTATCTCCTAAAAAGAAGGTGCCAAAAGTTTATTATGCTAAAATAAATGGTAAGATAGTAGAGGAAGATGTGGAGATGTTTTCTAAAGGAATTGCCATCTCTGAGGATTTTGTAACATTACCAGCAGAACTAGAAATTATTAAAAGTTGTGAAATATCAACGGTAAAAGTTACTATTCATGAAGGTAAATTTCATCAAGTAAAAAGAATGTTTGAAGCTGTTGGGAAAGAAGTTATCTATCTAAAGAGATTAAGTATGGGTGACTTAATACTGGATGAAAGTTTAGAATTAGGTGAATATAGACCTTTAACTATAGAAGAAATAAACATGCTAAAGGGTGAAAATAAATCTAAGTAAAGTTATCTACTTGAATATGAGAGGTAAGATAAGAGGTACAGTGTGAAAATAAGATTTTTCGTACTGTACCTACAGAATGGAGATTTATATGAATATATTAGAGAATATAAAAGCAGTAATATTTGATTTGGATGGTACATTAGTAGATTCTATGTGGATGTGGAAAGACATCGATATTGAATACCTAGGCAGATATGGAATTGATTTACCTAGTGATTTGCAATCAACAATTGAAGGAATGAGTTTTTCTGAAACAGCAATTTATTTTAAAAATAGATTTAATATTCCTGATAGTGTGGAAGAAATAAAAGATGAATGGAATAGGATGGCATGGAATTTATACAATACTTCTGTTCCATTAAAAGAAGGCACCAAGGAATTCTTAGCTTATTTAAAGGAAAATAATATTAAAGCTGGAATAGCTACAAGTAATTCTAGGGAATTAGCTGAGTTAATAATTACGAAATTAGGAATAAGAGATTATTTTACATCTGTCCGTACTTCTTGTGAAGTAGATAAAGGAAAACCTTCTCCTGATATTTATCTTTTAGTTGCAAAGGATTTGGAGGTTTTACCGGAGGAGTGTTTGGTTTTTGAAGATGTTATTCATGGGATTATGGCGGGTAAAAATGCGAATATGACAGTGTGTGCTATAT
>JAEWHU010000304.1 GCA_023387635.1 Bacillota bacterium | reverse complement strand
ATCTAATGTAACTTCATTTCTACTTACTAGTGACTTTTACTATCTTATAATGTTAATATACTAATATTTCATATCCATCTTCTGTAACTGCAACCGTTACTTCCCATTGTGCTGACAATGAACCATCGTCTGTATATACAGTCCAACCATTTTCTTCATCAACAAACACGTCAGGTGAACCTGCATTTAACATAGGTTCAATAGTAAATACCATCCCTGGTACCATTACCATCTCTGTTCCTTTTGGGGCTATATAACTTACAAATGGTTCTTCATGGAATTCAAGACCAACTCCATGTCCTCCAATTACCTCTACAACAGAATAACCATTCTTTTTTGCATGGTTATTAATTGCTTCTGCCATATCCCCTAAGAAGTTCCATGGCTTAACTTGCTCTAAACCTAATGCAATACACTCTTTTGTTACTTCAACTAATCGTTTCGCACTATCATCTACATTACCAATGCAAAACATTCTTGAAGAGTCTGAATAATATCCATTATATATAGTAGAAACGTCAACATTAATAATGTCACCATCTTCTAAAATCTTATGTTCTGATGGAATGCCATGACACACTTCATCATTAATGGATGTACAAACACTTTTTGGGAATCCTTCAAATCCAAGGGGCGCTGGTATACCACCAAGTTCTATGGTCTTAGTATGAACTAAAGTGTTAATATCCTCTGTTGACATTCCAGCTTTAATATGTTCTGCAACATAGTCAAGTATAGCAATATTAACTTTACCACTTTCCCTGATTCCGTCAATTTGTTCTTTCGTTTTTATCATATCATGTGATGGAATTATATGTCCTGCTCGTTCTAATTCTATTAATTTATCATCAAAATTAGAATGGCACACCTTATATTTTTTATTACTTCCACACCAACACAAATCATTTCTTTCTAACTTTTTCATATTAATACCTATTTCCTATAGCATCTACTAGCAGATGCCATATTGCCACATATAATCAGATTGAAAGAATGAAAACGTGGCATCCTTTCTTTTCTCTTAATTTCTTTCAACCTTCTAATTATACCGGTGGGACTTCGCCTTCCAGCATAAATATCAACCTTTATATCTCTTCTTTCAGTTCATGCAATAGACTTCTAACTATCACAAACATTTATTAATTCTTTTCTATACTTATATGGAGTTCTGCCATAAGCTGCTACGAACGCCCTTGTAAATGCTTCTTGGGACGAAAATCCATACTCCAGAGCAATATCCAAAATTTTCTTATTAGTATCTTTTATATCTATGGTTGCATACTTAAGCTTTCTTTTTGCAATGTATTGCTTAAATGTAATACCCATATATTCATGAAATTTTGCTGAACAATAATAAGGAGAATACCCAACAAAGCTAGACATATCTTCTAGGGTTGGATTCATTTTAATATTATTATCTACCCAATTAACCATATTTTCTAATGTATTTAATGACATAGTCTATCACTCCTTGCTTATTATAGCCGATTCTTTCTAAAAAAACTTGATATAAGTTGCAATATTTCATAATACGCTATTTATAATTATATGATTTACTATTATAGGCTGTGTTAGAAATAATATCAATATAATACCTTAAATCTTCTTAAAGATTTATTTTATAATTTACTTTAAAAAGCGAAAGATAGTATCATATCTTAAAATAAAATATGTCACTAATAAGTTACTTTCTACTTATTAGTGACATTTACATTGAAACCTTCATTATAGAATTTATAATAATTTTTCACTGTTTCCTTTCATAAGTTCTTTTCTATGTTTATAATAACCAATATATATTTCCAAATAAATCAAGGTTGGTATGTTAAAAAGGAACAACATAATAAAACTTCTAGATACAATTGTTCTACCAATAATTATTGTCAAAGACAATATGAAACAAAATATGGGAATAATCAATCCCCAAAGATTATTTTTCTTCTTTGATAATAAAACTTGTAGTAATATACTTCCAACAAACAATGGTGCGATTGCAATTATGAATATGATTATTAGTAAATACATTATGTTTTCCATTTTACTCTCCTAATAAACTTACTATTGGATACGTTATATTATATTGATTCCTACTTCTTTTCATGCACAAATACACACTATCTGGGTCAACATCCTTAGTAAAATACCTCTTATTATCCTTAATTTAAGGTAAATCCCTCTTTTAATCTTTTCTATATTATCCATTCATTTTAAGCAAAATATACAAGATTTTTATTTACTTATTTGATTTGATTATTATATATAATGTTTAACATTATCAGAATAATTTTTTATTTTATTCTAAGTCTTGTATGTTCATTTTTATTAACTCACTATTACTTTTATTATTTGAAATTTCTTTTCTATATTTTGAATAACTAAAATAAATTCCTAAATATATAAGGGTTGGTATATTAAAAAGTACTGTAATATAAATGAGCCCACCTATATTACCTACAGATTGACTTTTGGAATTTTCACTTTCTACATACGTAGAAATAACTCCATCAGTACTTTGTACGTTTACACTTGTTTTAGTTATTGCAAACATTGCATAACTGCTAATCATTATTAAAGACATTACAAAACATATTATAGGTAATATTAATCCTAAAAATTTATTTTTATTCTTTGATAATACAATTTGTAAAAATATACTTCCTACAAATAATGGTATTAGGACAAATAGAAATACCATGAAACTAATTAAAACTCTACTCATTATTTGCTCTCCTTTTTTAATTTTTTATATTCCGTTATTAAGACTTTGGCTGTATCAAAATCCAATTTATCATTTACTGCCAACCTCTTTATTAAAGATATATATGGTTCATTGCCTGTTTCATCACCGATTTGAATTTTTTGGATTAATTTATCTAATTTTAACCTTACTGTTGGATAAGTGACATTATATTGATTAGCTACTTCTTTTAACGAGCCAGAAGCTAATATGAACTTTTTAATAAATACAACATCTTCATCATCGAGATTCGACATCCATTCTGGTATAGATTCCATTCAAGCGCTCTCCTTCCATCGATTCTTATATATAGCATAACCTTTAATAATATTAAAGTCAATATTAATATTATTAAATATATTATTAATGTTATATTTATTTTTATTTAAGTAATATTATGTTACAAATAAATTATCAAAAACTTTCCCATAACTTAAATTATAAATCCCTTTAAATAATTTAACTAGTTAATCAAACCAATGACCTACTAAAAAAAAAGTGATGAAAGAAAACTCTAATCTCTTTCATCACCATAATTTTATTATTCCCTTAGAAAGTAAACGATATTTATATCCTACTTTATTAAAATACTCATAAAGCTTATCTTAAAGTTTGTTACTATAAAAGAACTTGTGAATTAGTACCATAATAAATATCATCTTTTCCTGCCATATATTCACAAAACTCTTCAATGATGGCCCAATTATTATCAACGTCAAATTCATAGCTATGCCCCCAAACATAAAATACTTGAGGTTTATTTGGCTTTAAATCTACAAATTTCTTAGCAAGATTCATAAGTTCAGGATATTTATGATGACATGTTGGCGCATATGTATATAAATCTTCCGGGATATCAAAAGCATAGGTGTTTCCTACGGTTCTAGCATACTTTAATCCACATTTTTTAATTACCTCAATTACCTTATCATTATATGTACCAAATGGATATGCAAAACCTGTTATTTCATTCTCAAATATATTCGCTAAGTTGATTTTATCTTGGATAATTTCATTATAGATAGTTTCTTCATCTAAATCATTAAGATGAGGATGTGTTAGTGTATGGGATGCAATCTCATGTCCTTTATATAAATCTTTTAATCCTTTTACATTCATTCTCTTTATCAATACACCTGAATTATTCCACTGACTTGCAGATGTTTGTATGCCAGAGTTAATATTAAAAGTGCATTTCATACCATAGTAATTAAATAAATCAACCAATCGCTTATCCTGTTCTATCCCATCGTCATAACTAAAAGTTAGTGCTTTCATTTTCCCTTGCTCAAACATATTAAACAGTCCTTTCATGTCGTCATTTTTTAATGATATTAATAACATGTTATATACTCTACATATTATTTACTGCTAGTGTATATTATTTAATTGATTTTATCAATATTATAACTATCAATAAAATCGATTGAATTATGTACAACATATACAAAAACTGCCATTACTACTTATAATCCTGACTTTAATCTTTCAATCTCACGTTTATAAAACTCTACTGTTTCTCCCATAGTAATGTTCCATTCATCCTTAAGCAAAACAATAATTTGGTTTATCACTTTTATAGCCTCAGTAAATTCCCCTTTAATTTCATGTATATGATAAATTGCTTCAGGTGCATCTAGTAATCTTGGCTTTTCTTGTAGCTCAAATGATTTATTAAAATGTTCTATTGCTTTGTCATATTCACACATTCTTGCCATATTATCACCAACAGAAAACCAAGCAAGCCATTCATTAGGATACAGTTCTAACATACTGTTCCATATCTCTTTTGCTTCTTCTATGTTACCGCTTAAATAAGCAATTTTTCCATTATATTGATAACTTAAATATCCTGGATGTAATTGATTCATTGCTTCCACAGCTTCTTTTGCTTCGTCTAATCTTCCATCCTCTAATAAATTATCTATTAACCATAGATAACCATTCCAGTAATCTGGGTGCTTCTTAGTAAAATCCTTGTAATATTCGATTAACTCATGATGATTATCTACATTCCAATCTGCAATTGCTCCATTTTGGGCTACCCTTAAAGCACAATGATTATCTTTTTTATTAGGCTCTATTACTAGAGCTTCTTTTGCATAATGAGCTGCTAATTCATGATATCCTTTGGCACGATGATTATATAACTCAGCTAATAAAGTTAGACATTTACCTTTTATATCTTTATCTACTAATTTATCTTTTAAAAATTTTTCTGCATACACAAAATCATCATGACTTAACATACGTTCATCATATATCATATTCTGAATTCGCTCAATATGAGCTTCATCTGTTAATGCAAATAATTCATCAATACTAACACCAAAGTAAATCGCTAATTTAGGTAATAACAATATATCAGGATATGTATTATCATTCTCCCATTTTGAAACGGCTTGTGATGTTACCCCTAGAATTTCTGCTAATCCATCTTGTGTAACACCTTTCTTTAGACGTAAATCTTTAATTTTACTTCCTATTTGTATGTTCATTGTATCACTCCTTAATTTTTCTCTAGTCGACTATATTTGTATTATAATTAAATATAGTTACAAGTACAATGACTCTATATTTTACTTCATACAACTGGTGGTTGTATCAAGACAATAGATTAATATCTACTAAACTAATATATCTCATCTGTTATTTCTCAAGAGCCTGAAAATAGGTTGTTCAAGACCCACTTAATAGTTAGTCTTAAACAACCCTATGAAATATATAAGAAAGATAAAAGCCCGCTCTTATTATAAATATACGATATCTTTACAATAGCTATCAAAACTATCGTCATGTGATATTATTATAATAATATTGTTATCTTTTAGCTTTAACAATTCATGCACCAATTCTTCTTTTCCCTCCTTATCCATATGATTCATTGGTTCATCTAGAAGTAATACACCAGGAGTATTACAGGATGCTTTCAATAACATGCGTATTATGCCTATCTTTTGTTTTTGCCCCCCAGATAAGTTCTCCATTTTACAATTTAAGTCTTGGTCAATATCATCAATATTAAAGTTACTTAAATATAACTTAGTTAATTCATCATTTCTTTTATTTGCAGATAGATATATATTCTCTAATAAATTTTCTTCAAAAATAATAGTTTGTTGATCTAATATACCCATAAGATTTCTACGATAATGATTTACATCAATATCCATACTATCCACACCATTAATCATGATATTACCCTTTCTTGGATAATACAAACCAGATATCAAATTAATTAAGGTACTTTTTCCGCTACCATTTTCTCCTTTGATTACGTATATATTTCCCCTGGTAAATTTGTAATTAAACTCATCAATCACTTGTTTATCGTCAAATCCATAAGAAACATTTTTAAATTCTATAGTACCTATGGATGTAAGATTAATTTCCCCTATCTTTTCCTCTTTAAAAAGCATCTCTTGATATAAAGTATAGTGGGCTTTGGTTTGGTTATATGTATCCCGAAACATGGTTATGATATTAAGATTTGCTATAAGCATTAATGTATAACTAAAAAACACTTCATAATTGCCAATATCCATATTCCAACTATCATTGTTTAAAATTATCAATACTACAATAATACCATATAATCCATGGGAAAAAGCTAGTTGTTCGCCATCATTAATCATGACCCATATATTCTTTAACTTTAACGAAGTGGATACTTCTATCCATAATGACCTTACTTTCTTAAAACTTACATGTTCAAATCCTTGTAATTTGGACGATTTCCAATTCTTAAATAATACATGAATGCTTTGCTTATACTTATTTTCAGCCTTTATTACGTTTCGGTTTACGTGAAATCTCTTTTTTTGTATTTGCCTATTTATGATTAGCTGAACGATAGCTATGAATATAACAATACTACTTAATGGGATGTTCAGAGATAAAAGCTTGTATAAAATATAAAAAGTACTAACAATATTTAATATGAAAGAACTTATGGTATAAATATAGAAATTAGGTACAAAAAAGCAGCAATTATTTAATGTAGATATGGTAGATGCTTTTTTGGTGTTATTTATTTTTTCTAGTGGTGCATGTAATATTTTCATAAATGTTTCTAAAGCAAGTTCATTACTCATTCCATTAACAATCCTATTTAGTAAAAGGTCTGACATCCCACTTGCAGATATTGCTAATAGAACAAAGAATAATAAATACACAAATAGCACATTTACATGATAATCATTTGATGAAATTATTCTACTTATAATAATTGGTATGATTAAAAAAGTTATGTATTGTAGTATATTAACAAGCCCATAAAACGTAATCATCCCATAGTATCTTTTCATATAAGGCTTTATCATATTAAACATGGCTCTTTTCCTCCATTTTATCAAAAGTTAGTATTTCATCTGCAATATCATCAAACACATTTTCATGGGTTATAATCATAACAATTCTATCTAACTTTATTGTAGATATTAGACCACGTAACGTATGTATACTATCCCCGTCCAAGGTGTTTGTAGGCTCATCAAATAGCATAAGTCCTGCATCTAATTCCTCCAATTTCACTAAACTACGAATGAGCGCAACTTTTTGAATCTGTCCGCCTGATAAGCTTACATTCAGATCCTGCTCCATCTTCCTGTCATCCATACTTTGAATACCAAACAGTCTAATATAATATTCTATCTTTTCTGTTGTTATATAATGATTATTGTATGAAACATTCTTCTTTATATCATCCTCTAATAAGTAACTGTTTTGCCCCATCAGGCAGATATATTTATTTCTTAATTCTATAGTATTGATATCTTGAATATTTACATCGTTATAAAGTATTTCACCCTTATGTGCCCTTAGTAGTCCCATTAATAGATCATAAAATGTGCTTTTACCTGTACCATTTTCTCCTTTAAGCACGTAACATTTACCAGTTTGGAATTCATAGCACAAAGAATGAAAAAGTGTATTTGCCGAATATGAAAAATTAAGATTTTTAATTTCCAACTTCTCTATTTTACTAATAATCTGTGTCCCCATCATCTTTGAACTTAATTCATATTCATTTAGTTTTTGTAGAATAACTATATTTTCAACTTTCTTTTCTTTGTACTTTCCTATGTTATCCAAAGAGGAAATATAATAATTAATATATTGTTGTAACAAAATATAGGTTGAAATATGTAATCTTTTATCATGCACTACATAAAATAAGCAACCTATCATGATTGAGTATTTTGTAATTTGAAGTAAAGCATTGGCACCAATGGTAATGGTGACTACCTTTATAAATGAATCTAACATACTAATTGTTTTGTCTTTAAATACATTGTATATTTTATTATATATTACGAATATTTTAACTGTTCTAGTATCATCAAAAATCTTTAACATTCTACCAAAATAATCATTTTGACATTCAATTAGAGTACGCTTTCTTTCCTTCATGTTTCTTAAGATTAGACTTAATAAAACATGATAAGCTATGGTAGCTGCTAAAAATATGAGAAATATTAGGCCACCTAAATCTCTTACAATAATTAAAACTCCAATACTTAATATAATATTATAATAAAATGAAGGTCTGTCCTGTAATGTAAATATGGATAAGGATTTTATTTCTTTATGTAGTATTTGAATATAGGAATCTATATCCACCTTTTGAAACAAGGAATAATCAGCATATATTAATTCTTTAAACTTAGATTCTTTAACATAATACTCAAACCTATCTACTTCTTGTTTGGTTAAATAAACAGCAATCATATTATTAGCAATTAAAAATAATAATAAGACTATGGTTTGTACCATATATGTAATTGATAAATATTTATTCTCCATAATGTTTTTTATTAAATGTGATATTCTTATGGGATACCATAAAGTTAGGATTACATTAATTGCGTTTAGGAAAATAAGTAATATAATAGATATTTTTCTATTTACAAAGTATTTTTTTAATTCTAATTTCATTTCATTTAGCATCATTCGTCTCTTTCCATAACATTTTATTAGTTGTTAACCTGAATTTGAATTCTCAATTATTCTGGTAGTTTTATAATGATAATTTCACACATCCTTTCTAAGCTCATAATATGCTATTTCTTAATATTTATCATAATATTACCTTTTAGAATTTTTTATTTTATTTAAGCTGGAATTAAAATATAATCGGTAATTTATCAATCCAACCTAAACATTGACACAAAGCCAATTATTTACTATCATATAATAAATTTAATATCCATCTAAATTTATCGGAATAAGAACAATCATTCAACAAATTGAAAAAAGATAAGGAAACCTTTATGGAAGACAATGTTAAATTACAGCTTGGACACTTAATCCAGTATTATCGAAAGAAACGAAAGAAGGAACAAGTAGGCAGTATATATGGACAAGATAAATTTATTAACAATTTTATTACCAAAGAACCCATATGTTCGATTAAAACACTATATAATATTGAACATAATCAAATAGTTAAGAATGATGATATTTATGAATTGCTTTTAAAGAATTTACGGATGCGTTACATATATAATGAAAAGTATAACGATTTGATAATATCCCTAACCCAGAAACTATATAAGGCATTAGAGGAACATCATAAACAATCTTTATTAGAAGTAGAAAAAGAATTAAATGAAAATATGGATATGAAAAACTACGCTATATATAAAGAATTTTATCTATGTTGCAAATTAATTTTAAATTATGAATTACATCGTAAAATTTCAACTGATTTAGAATTTTATATCAATATTGTATCTATCTTTGATTCCAAACTTATATGTATGGTAGCAATGATAGTAAATGAAATAAACTGCGAAACCTTAGTGCGAAAAGATATAGTTAACAAATGTTATATGCTATTCGAGAACAATCATATAGATGACTCCCTATATCGTTTATTTATGGGTAAAGTGTATCTCTATTCAGGAAAGTACATACAAGCTTATGATATATTTTTAAATCTTTATAATGATAATGGTACCACTAATAGTTTAGGGAATCAGTTACTTATTATAACTATAATAATTAGGATAGAATCGTATCTAGATATCACTTTTACCATACAAAATAGATTAAATGATCTTCTTCATTTATTACAATATAAAAGATATTTTTCAAAAAATCTTTTACTAAATACTTATATTGGCATGGGGATATTGTATTATGAAGCAGATGATTATGTAAAATCCATTGAATGTTTCAACTATGCTGAACAAATAGATAGACTTTCCTTTATTTTGTATGCACCTTATTACTATAATGCAAATGAAAGGCTTAATAAGCCTATCATAATACGAAATTTGGAATCCGTGAAAGAGATTCATCCTCATTATTATAATTTTGCATATTATTATACAATGAAATACAAAGAGTATACCAATGAATATATGCTTACTTACCTTATGGAGGAAATTCTAAAATATTTAAAAATTGCTACCATGGGAAAGAGTTTGGATAAAATATATCTTAATGAAACAATACAATTAGCTATTAAAACCAGAAAATATCAAATGGTTGTGGAATATCTTTCAGATTTTTATACATAGTAGGGGTATACATATTAAAAACGAGATTATATTAGAATATACTAACATAATCTCGTCTTACCTATCATCTTTCCTTATTTAAGTAACTTATTTCTAATGAATTACGTACATCATTAAATATCTTTTTTTGATGTTAATCTATTGAAATACTTATCTAATAATAAGTTTACTATATACTACTTATTAAACGTTAATATTACTTTGAACAAATCACCATCAACAACAATTGTTAGGTCACCACCCTGTAACTCCATAAAGCTTTTTACAATTGCAAGACCAAGACCTGATCCTTCTGTTGTACGAGATTTATCACCTCGTACAAATCGTTCGGTAATCTCCTCGCCTTTGAGATCAAGTTCCGTTGCTGAGATATTTTTAAGTGTTACAATAACCTGATTCATCGTCTCTTCTAACTCTACATAGGCTCTTGTAT
>JAEWHU010000274.1 GCA_023387635.1 Bacillota bacterium | reverse complement strand
GGACAAGACATGATCTGTTCTTAATCGGAAATCAAGGATACTATAAAACTCCTGAAGATTTCGCTGCAGCAACTTCTAAAGAATCGCCAGGATACGAACAATATGTACTAGATAATTATAAGAATGCAATGATAGGAATCTTTAGAAATGACCCAACCTTTACTGCACCTACATTTACAGATAAGAATACAGAAATCAGTATAATTAGAGAAAGTTATTTTGTAAAGATTGTTACCTGTACTCCAGATAAATTTGATGCAAACTTACAAGAATTTAAGGACAAATTAAAAAATGTCGGTTATGATGAAATTATTAAAGAACGTACTGAGTTTTATAATCTAGGAAACAATTAATTTATTCTACATGTATTAACCAGAAAAACATTTTATGTAAGTTATAAATTAAAAAACAGGGAAACTTTTATTTTCCCTGTTTTTTAAGTAGATAAAAAAATACAATAGAATGAGCCAAACGAATGGGATACTTATCACCCGGTATATTTTGGAGAAGCAGAGTTGATATTAATTAGGTTGGACTAAAATAGTTTGGAGGTAAAAGATGAAATTAATAATGTCCGCAAGGAGTAAAGAGCAGGATAATACAGATTATCTAGCTATACAAGAACATGGCTTAGAAGTAACAACTGAAAATGAGGGAGGAAACGGAAGTGCTAAAAATCCTTATCATACAAAAATAAAGATCTCAAATACGAACGTTACTGCATGGTCAGGAGTAATTCATGTAGAAGTACCGTTTCTAAAGGTAAATCCTCGTTATTTTTTACCTGCCTTTATGTATGGAAGAAACCGTGGTGAAACTCCGCAAAATGTTCCTAATGAATTTCCAAGACTTAGAGAACAGATGAACCGCCCGTCCTCTCCATGGTGGATGGTAAGAAGTGACCGATTATCCCATCCGGTTGCCCTCGTTTATGATACTGGTAAAATATATGGGTTTTCAACTAGTCCGTATTTTATTAAAAAACATGGAGTTAAACAACAGTGGAAGCCTCATACGGATGGAGATTTTTATCAATATAGCGGATTTACCTGCTCATTAGCAAAAGGAACGGTAGGATATACACTTGGTTATGAAAATGCTCCTCTTTTATTTGTAAAGTCCCATGATGTTAGAGAAAGGGCTCCATTAAATGAAAATTGTTTTACCATAGAGGCGGGGGAAACCATAGAATTCTATATGGATTTGTATGAATACGAAGCCACCAAAGAAGTAGACATTAATCAAGCTATTCAGGAGGTTTATTATGATTATCATCAAAGTCCTAGAGAGGTAAGTAGTATAAAAACAGCAGTTGCCGATTTGGCTAAAGCTGTTAGTGAAGACGCCTGGTTAACAGAGGATCGTTGTTATAGTGGCCAGGTATTTGAAGAAGAGGATGGCAGTTACCGCTATAATAAAATTATATCTATTGCTTGGACAAACGGCATGTCTGTAGCCACACCAATGCTAATGGCTGCCTTAAGGCTTAACAATGAGAATATGCGTGAACAGGCCTTGTCTTGTATTTCAAATATTGTGGAAAATTCCATAAATCCTGCTACTGGTTTGACATATGAATTTTTTGAACAGGGTGTATGGAGTCATAAAGGATGGTGGTACGATGGGATGCATGTACCGGGACATAGTTCTTATTTAATCGGTCAGACTATGTATTTTATATTAAAGGCTTACGAGTATGAAAAGACCTATGCCAATTGCATACATGAGGAGTGGTTAAAATTTGTTATAGGTGTGCTTGAGAAAATTGAGAAGACAAAGAATACAGATTATGAGTATCCATTTATATTATCATCAAAATCGGGTGCGGGTATAGAATACGATGCCTTAAGTAGTTCTTGGTGTATGGCGGCCATATCTTATTATTCCTACCTTACGGGAGATAGGACATATATAGATGGAATGAAAAAAAGTGAAAGATACTATTATGATGCATTTATTAAGAATATGGAATGTTACGGAGGCCCGCTTGATACAGATAAAGCTATAGACTCAGAGGGAGTGTTAGCTTATATCAAAGCAGTTAAATACTTACATCAGATAACAGGTGATAAAGTATATTTGGAGCACATGAGAGACGCTATCTGCTACGAATTAACATTTAAGTTCTGTTACAATTCACCAGTTAAGGTTCCGCCTCTTAGTCGCATTGGTTGGTCAAGCTGTGGTGGTAGCGTAACCTCCATTGCAAATCCCCATATACATCCAATGTCTAGCAATTTGGTGGATGAGTTAAACTATTATGTGGTTCATACCAATGATACCTATATTAAAGATCGTATGATGGATACAATTGGATGGGGTTGCCAGTCTTACAATATGTTTGATAAGGAATATGACTATGGGAAAAAAGGATGGATGTCTGAACGATTTTGTCACAGTGAAGGCCTGTTATCTCAAAAATATAGTGATGGTTCTATAGCCAGCACTTGGTTTTGCTTAATGCCATGGGCAAGTGCATCAATTATAGAAGGATTAGCTGGGGAGTGTTGGGATATGTAAAAGTTTAAGAAATCAGTTTCGATATTCGTTCACAATTGAATATGAAGATAAAATGGCAGTATACAAAGGATTTACCATTTGTATGCTGCTATTTGCATATAGACAAGATAAGAAATGTAGGAGTCAGATGAAAGAAGTACAAGTATTAGAAGCAAGAAGAACCGCCCCAAATAGCAGGGGCAGAACAAGAACAGTAGGTGGTGCAGTAACAGTTGATCGAATTCGTGTAGCAGCTTATTGCAGGGTATCCACCGATGATGATGACCAGTTAGGGAGCTTTGAATTTACTCTTAACGATTATGAGTTCTTTGGCACAGCAGTTACGATATGTATATACAAGGGTATGGAACCACAACCATTGCAAAGCGCTTGTTTTACTTGGAAAAAAGAACAAAAAAGGTGAAGTCAGCTGGCATACCCATGGAGTTATGGGAATTATAAGAATGAAAAATACAAGGGTGATATTCTCCTTGGAAAGACATTTACCACAGATCCGATATCCAAACGAAGACTTGCTAATATGGGAGAAGAGGAACAGTTTTATATCCGCGACCATCATGAGGCTATTGTTTCCAGAGAGATTTGGGATCAGGCAGAACAGATTCGCTTAAAGAGGGCGGTCAATAAAGTGGTGGAGACGAGTAGGCAACTTTTTTATAATAAAAATTAATTTTATTCTACAAGATATTTACAAATATACCTATATCAGATACAATATAGGAATATTTGTAAAGTGAGAAAGTGAAGGTTATGAATTATATAAAAGGAGGAAATGCTAATGAGTAAGTACGAAGAAGGGTTAAAGATAATTGAAGAGAGGTGTGGCAACAACAAGGATAATGTTATCTCACTTGCAACGATTGCCACAGAGCCGAGTGCTGATGGAAACCCTATACCCATTGTCCGCGATGTGGACGCATATTATGAGGATGGGGCGTTTTATGTAGTTACATATGCGAAGTCGAATAAAATGCGTGAAATAGCACAAAACAAAGAAGTTGCTTTTTCGGTTAACTCCTTGTGGTTTTCCGGGAATGGTATAGGTGAAAATATCGGTTGGGTATTAGACCCGAAAAACGCTGAAATTAGGACTAAACTTCGTACGGTTTTTGCCGCATGGTACGACTACGCCAATAATGAGAAGGATGAGAATTGCTGTATTTTGGCAATCCACCTTACAAAAGGCACGGTAATTAAAGACCATGGCGCTGTACGTTACAATATGGACTTTGTGAATAAGATAGAAACAAATGAAGGGAAAATCATATAAAGCAGGTGGTAAATATGCAGGTAGGAGATAAAATAGTATTTGGCAGATACGAATTGCGAGTGGTGTTCGTCCAGCTTTGTGGTTAAAATTGTAACTTTTACAAAGAGATAGGAGTATACATATGTTGGAAATAAGGAAGATGGAATTATCAGAAGCATCAGAAGTTCGTAAAGTAGCAAGAAAAGCATTTTCCGTCGTGGAGAATCTTTTTCTTACCAAGCCCAAGGAAGCAATGGTTGCTGTTTTGGATGGAAAAATTGTGGGTGGAATCATAATTAAATATATCTCATGTGGTATTAACAAAATAGGCTATTTTGATGGCGCGTTCATTGATCCAGATTATCACGGGCAAGGCATTGGCGCACAGTTATATACATCTACCACAAATTATCTATGGGAGCAGGGATGTACCGCTTTAGCGGCATTTGTAAAGGATGATAATATAGCCTCTTGGAAGTTGTTTTTGAACGACGGATTTTCACGGGTATCCTTCTTTGAGGGAGTAAAAAAGCTTGGATTTATGACTATGTTAAAATACTATTTTACAACTCCTTACTTCATTAGTAATGGTATGGAGTTTTATCTTGCCATAAAAGATACGGATTTGCAATCCAAACAGATGAATACATCTAAGAATATTTTGTTATATTTGCTGGTAAATGCCCTGCTTTTTCTATTTGGTTGGATCGGCAGTAGCAAAAACTATCCCATATACTTAGCCGCTTATCTTACACTATTAACAAGTGGTGTCCTGTTCTCTTATATAGGAACTTTGTTTTCAAATAGAAAGTGGTATTTTCGTCTGAACAGTGGTGGTGCAGCATTATGTGCTATATTTAATTTTTTAGGCGGACTTTTCCCTATGATAGGTAATTGGTATCCTCAAAAATACGAGAACACAAAAGGGTTTATAAAAGATATGGGTGTTGTATCCCTGATTGATTGGATTGCTTTACTTTGCATCACAGCAACAGCTTTTATTTTTTCAGATAGTCACATTTATATAGAATATGTGTATATTTTAGGCGAAGTGCTTTTGATTTTTAAAATGATTCCTATCTACCCCATGGAGTCTTACGGTGGTGGGCGCCTAATTCGGTGGAATAAATGGTTATATGGGATGATGAGTATAGCTTCGGGAGCTATTATCCTGTTAGGAATGAGATAAATGGAACTTATGTAAAAAAATATATGATTTGATAAAGGATAGAATGGACCCAAGGCATTGAGAATAATCTTGTTGCCTTGGGTTATTTATGTTCTAGGTTTTGATATCCAATGTAAATTAATACAGATTGTGGATAGCGATAATTCCAATATATTTGGTTAATACTATACTCCAAACCATAATGATGACTACTAAGTTTTGGAGGCATAATGTATCAAAAATTTGAACGAAAGCATTGGGATATATTTAGCATATATATTATTCCCCTTTTTACAATAGTACTTGCAAGTACCGATGGATGGGTTGCATCCAATCTTTCTGTTATTGCATATTCGAATGATAAGCAGATTGCATTTTTAATATGGGGATTATTATCAGCCTGGTATTTTAATGCTTATTTATGGTACCAATTCCGTAGAGTTAATTACAATGGCAAAGTAGGCATTGCATTTTTACAGGCTGCTACATTAAGCCTCATATTTGCAGTGGCAACACCCTATGTGCCAGATCAGTTTCCACAGAAATCAACCTTTCATATTATTTTTGCTTTCTTTTCACCTTTGCTACTTCTAGTAAGCATCTTTTGTTATCAAGTATATTTAGAAAAAGTAAGCAAAGTTATATTTAAACCAGCTAGATTAGAATTAGCGATTATGGTAATAGTATCATTCGTAATTCTAATGATAGTAGGATTTGTCAGCAGCTTGCTTGAGATATTTGTATCAATTAGTGTTTGCTATTACTTAAGAACAACTCACAAGCGGATTGAAGTATACAGGAGCAGTGTTTCTTAGTAAAACCATAGATATAGGCTGTCTATTATAACTCATTATTAGCAAGTTGCTACTAGTAGCAAATAAAGTCTGTTTGTATCCAATGAATATTATGAAATATTTGACAATATATAAAAATGAGTGTAAAATTATTACATGTCACAATAGTGACATGATAATACAATGCGTGTAAATGGAGACATATTCAAACCGAATCCACAATAATATGTACAGAGAAGAGTCAAAGTACAAATTATTTTGGAATACCGGTGAGGGGATGTGCCAATGCGTATATCTATTTTAATTTAATTGATCAGGAAGGACTTGAAATGACTATTAGCACAAGAGTTTACAGGGAATTAGAGAGGCAGGAGCTTAAAGAAAACCGAAAGAATGAAATTCTTAATGCTGCCAGGGAACTTTTTATAACAAGAGGACTATCAGCAACCACTATGGATAATATTGCTGAGGAAGTGAAAATAACTAGGAGAACTTTGTATCGATATTATAAAACAAAAGAAGAATTGGCCTTTGAAATAGAAATCATGCTGTTTGAGGATTTGTACGATTTTCAGAATAAAGTCTACAAGACATTGGAAGGTAACGGTCTGAAAAAGATAGAACTTTTTTTAAATGAAATAGCCAGTTACGTAGAATCTAATTCAAGTATAATAAAGTTTTCAGGTGAGTTTGATTATTATTTTAGGGGGGAATATCCTTACATAGAATTGACTAACCGTTTTAAAAATATGATTTCAAGTAATGATTACATGCTTGAGCAGTTGATTAGAGATGGTATAGAGGATGGATCCATACGTAAAGATATTGACCCAGTAATAACTGGACTTACCATAAGCAATGTACTTCTTAGCTTGTCACAGAGAGTATTTATCAGGGAAAAGCATCTTGATGAAGAACAGGGTGTAGCTTCAAGAGATATGATATGGCATCAGTTTAAGCTGTTTATATATTCTTTAGAGAACAGGTAAAAAACATATAACAGGAGGTTTCTATAGAGGGGCGTCTATAGATTATAATGTCACATCTGTGATGCATATATACAAAGGGAGTATTTTAATGTGAATAGGAGGAAAACATGAAAAGAAAGATTGATATTAATTATGACTGGAAGTATTCAAAAAACTTTGATGAGTTATATATTTCACCGTCGTACGATGATTCGTCATTTGAAACAGTTAACATTCCACATGCGAATATAGAAGTTCCTTATAATAACTTTAATGAAAGTATGTATCAGTTTGAAAGCTGCTACAGAAAAGAAATATGGATTGATAAACTGGAGCAGACAGAACAGGTATATGTAAAGTTTAATGGTGTTATGGCTTATGGGAAAGTCTATTTGAATGGTGTCTTTGTAGGAGAACATAAGGGTGGATATACACCTTTTAAGATTGACTTAACAGCTGTGGCTAATCAGGGTGAGTATAACCTGCTAACAGTTTACGTGGATTCAAGGGAGAGAAATGATATACCGCCATTTGGTTTTGTAATAGATTACCTGACTTATGGTGGCATATATCGTGAGGTATCACTAGAATATTGTAATAATGTCAGATTTGATTCTGTGTGTGTTAAAACGAAAGACGTTTTAACAAGGAACCCATATCTGGACATTGATTTATGTACATATAATAATTCTGGGTGCTCTCATGAACTGCTCTGTAAGTTTGATTTAATATATCAAAACGAGTGTATAAAAACATTCACTAAGGTAATTAACGTGAATAACTTGATGAAGGAAAGGATTAATGTAAAAGAAGAAGTTTCTGAAATTAAACTGTGGAGTATTGATTCCCCCGACCTATATCATATTAATCTGCAGTTAATCAAAGAAGAGAGAATTATAGACGTACATAATATAAGATTTGGATTCAGAGAGGCAAGTTTTAAGGAAGATGGGTTTTATCTTAATGGAAAGAAAGTTAAAATTCAAGGTCTGAATCGTCATCAATCTTTTCCCTATGTTGGTTATGCAATGCCAAAAAGTGCTCAGTACAAAGATGCAGAGATACTCAAATATGAGTTGGGTGTAAACACGGTAAGATTATCACATTATCCACAGAGTGATCACTTTATGGATCGGTGCGATGAAATTGGGCTTCTAGTATTTGATGAAATACCGGGATGGCAGCATATAGGTGATGAAGCTTGGCAGGATATAGCGGTAGCGAATGTGGAAGAAATGATTATGAAAGACTTTAATCACCCCAGCGTTATAATCTGGGGTGTCCGAATAAATGAATCTCAGGATCATGATGAATTATATAAACGAACCAATTCATTAGCAAGAGCTCTGGATGATTCAAGAAGTACAGGTGGGGTACGGTGTATAACTAAGAGTCATTTGTTGGAGGATGTGTATACTTATAATGATTTTAGCCATAAAGGCGAAAACCCAGGTCTACAAAAAAAGAAAAAAACAACTCGTTCTAATAAACCGTATCTGATAACGGAATATAATGGGCATATGTATCCAACTAAGAAATTTGATGATGAAGCTCATAGGGTAGAACATGCAATAAGGCATATGAATGTATTAGATGCTATGCATAG
>JAEWHU010000115.1 GCA_023387635.1 Bacillota bacterium | reverse complement strand
GGTTAGAGGTGGAAGTGTGGTAACACATGTAGCTGACTAATACTAATAGGTCGAGGGCTTGACCAAAGAATTAATTCATCAGAAATAAAATTCTAGAAATAATTTCTTAATTGGTTTTGTTCATTAATGATTATTGAATATAAATAAATCAATGTGTATGTGATTGTCAACTAAATAATGAAACTTATCTCCTAAAACTTCTAAGATAATAGAATTTTTAGGTTTTTTGTTATGTAAAGATATAAAAACATTCAGACAATGTACTTTATAACATCAGTTTGAATGTAAACTCTATAAGAAATCATACTTGACATTAGGAATTACACATGATATTCTACATAGAACTTGAAACAAAAAAGCGATGATAAGAGAGAGTATATATTACCTTAAGTCCCAGAGAAAAGATGTAGGCATTAGCCTGTGGTGAAAATCTTTACGAAAGTAGTATAGAAGCAGTCTTTGAGCTGTGAACCAAAAGGAGAAATCTTAGTAGGCTTCATCGGAGTTTCCACCGTTAAAAGGAAAGCAGTATCGGGCAATTGTATATTGTCCCCGTATTGATAAAGAGCAGAGTGTATCTCTGAAATTAGGTGGTAACACGGACATAAAAGTTCGCCCTAAGTTGAATTTAAATATTCAGCTTAGGGCTTTTTTGTTTTGAGAAATCGAAAGGAGAATGAATATGACTGCGAATGAATTAAGACGTTTATATGTTAGATTTTTTGAAGAAAAGGAACACAAGGAGATACCATCTTCGTCCCTGTTACCAGACAATGATCCTAGTGTATTATTTACCACTGCAGGTATGCATCCATTGGTACCATATTTACTTGGTGAAAGTCACCAAGCAGGCAAGAGATTAGTTAATATACAAAAATGTGTAAGGACTGATGATATTGATGTAGTAGGTGATAAGACACATCATACTTTTTTTGAAATGCTTGGGAATTGGTCTTTAGGCGATTATTTTAAGGAAGAATCCATTCATATGAGTTATGTATTTCTTACAGAATGGCTTAATATACCACCTAATAAATTAGCTGTCACTGTGTTTGAAGGAGATGCAACTGTACCTAAAGATGAAGAATCCGCAAGTTTCTGGTGGCAAAATGGATTATCCGAAGGACAAATATTTTATTATGGAAGGGAAGAAAACTGGTGGGGTCCAGCAGGGGTCACTGGACCATGTGGGCCGGACAGTGAGATTTTTTACGATACAGGAAAAGAAAAATGTAATGAAACCTGTGGACCAGCTTGTGATTGTGGCAAATACATTGAAATTTGGAATAATGTATTTATGGAATATAATAAAAATGAGGATGAATCTTATACTGCACTACCAACTAAAAATGTAGATACGGGAATGGGGTTAGAACGTGTATTAACAATTTTAAATGGTTACGACAATGTATATGAAACAGAACTTTTCTTATCAATTATTAAAAAAATTGAATCACTAATAGAGTTTAAATTCCAAGATGAAAATAAGGAAAAGTTTCGTATTATAGCTGATCATATGAGAGCAGCAACATTTATATTAGGAGATCCCAAAAAGATTGCGCCATCAAATTCGGAACAAGGTTATATTTTGAGAAGATTAATAAGACGCGCCATCCGTATTATTCATCAATTAAATATAAAGGAAAATATATTAAGTGAAATAGCTACTGAGTATATTTCTCTTTATGGTGATGTATATACGGAATTAATTTCAAATAAAGATTACATTTTAGAGCAGTTAGAAAAAGAATATAATCTGTTTATTAAGACATTAGAACACGGCTTGAAGAAAGCAGAAAGATATTTTGAGCAATTAGAGGATAATATACTAGGTGGTGAACTAGCATTTAAACTATATGATACTTATGGATTTCCAATTGAATTTACCAAAGAAATTGCCCTTGAGAAAGGTATGAAGATTGATTTGGAAGGATTTGATGTGAAATTTAGAGAACATCAAGAGAAATCACGTACTGGGGCAGCAGGCAAGTTTAGAGGAGGTTTAGCTGATAATAGTGAACAAACAACAAAGCTTCATACGGCTACTCATTTATTAAATGGTGCACTAAGAAGAGTATTAGGAGATAGTGTATACCAAAAAGGAAGTAATATAAATGCAGATAGGTTACGATTTGACTTTTCTTTTGATCGTAAATTAACAGCAGAAGAATTAGAGGAGATAAGTAGAATTGTAAATGAAGGAATTGTTAAGGAAATTAATGTGGTTTGTGAAGAAATGACTCTAAAAAAAGCAAAAGAAGTGGGAGCAATTGGAGTATTTGAGAATAAATATAATGAGTTGGTTAAAGTATACACAATCCTTGGTTATTCCAAAGAAATCTGTGGTGGTCCTCATGCAGCAAATACAAAAGAGTTAGGTCGTTTCACTATATTAAAAGAAGAAAGTTCATCTGCAGGCGTTCGAAGAATTAAAGCAATTATCGAATAATTAGGAGGGGGATTGTTCAGAATGTTTGCTAAATTTTATGTTTGAAAAATATAGACAGAGGCTGGGTGCAGCATCCGGCCTCTATTCTTTATTTTCCTTTTTTGATTGTAATACTTAAACAGCATGTATAATAGTATACTCTTCGTTAATAATATCAATTTTATTTCCATTAGTATCCGTGATATTAATAAATGAACATGGTAGACTTCTTGATTCGGGTTTATTACCATCCTTTAATTCAAAATGAAGATGAGGGCAACCTGACAGACCAGTATCACCTACTAGACCAATAACATGACCTTGTTTTACACTATCTCCAACTTTTAGATGTATGCTATGGTATTGCAGATGATCGTATGCAGAATATTCACCATTTTCATGTTGAATTACTATTATATTGCCGGTTATGATTGGCCAATAGCCGTGGATTGATTCAAGTCTTTTATTTTCCTCTTCACTTAGACCTATAGTATTTTCAAGCATTTCTTCGTATACCTGAACTACAATTCCATCAGCAATAGAGTAAACTTCTTTGCCGTAATGAGGATAATCTTCGGGTTTCTTATTTTTATTAACAATATTCAAACCGTTTTTGTCTAACTGACACAAATCAAAAGCAAATTCATCACTATTTCTTTGACGATGAGCTGTTATACAGTCAAAATTACCATTTATTTGCCAGTTTCCCTTGACTGGGAAGATATAGTTGTTCTTATTCTTATACTCTATCAGTGCAATTTTTTTACTTTTATTGTACTCTATACCATTTTGTACATATTTAATCATAACTATAAGTTCATCTAATACTTTATTATATATAATATGAAAATATTCATTACGTAGCCCGATTTCCTGACCCGGCTCTAAAACTGTACTTTTAACCAGCCAAGACTCATCCCAGAACTTTTTAGCACCTATCAATGCATCTATCTGATTTTCTTTAATATGAATATTTTCATTCCAGCGTGGTATCCAGTATTGTAATGATTCATAAGGATATACATGCTCTTTAATGATACCTCCATTTTCTCTTATTATATAAGTAATTGACTGTATCTCCATTAAAGATGATGTTGTGTTTTTAATTCTTAAAGCCCTCAGCATAAAATCAGAAAAATATATATAATTCTCATTATTGGAAGGAGCAGTTGTAGTTATTATATAGTCCTTTGGTAAATATGTAATTTCCATTTTAATACCCCCTCTTTTGTTTCATACTTAGATGGTATCATCCACTAATACATATATCAACCTAATGAATTTTTCTGAAATAACTATAAGATTACCAAAATGTCATAACCTTCATTCCATAATAAAACTTTTAGATAATAAGTTTGAAATTTGGTAAATTATATAATATAATACAACTATATAAGTAATATGGAATTATTATAGCATAAAAAGCAATTCCATAACGGAGGATAGATTATGAATAATGGTGTTTTATTAGAAAGTGGAACGAATGAGCTGGAAATTTTAGAATTTAAGCTTGGAAATAATTTTTATGGGATAAATGTAGCAAAGGTTCGTGAAATATTACCTTATGTAATGCCAACACCAATTCCAAATGCTCATCCTAGTATTGAAGGTATTTTTATGCCAAGAGATTTAATTATTACTGTAATTGATCTAGCTAAAAATTTAAATATTACATCTACTAATGAAAGTGCAACAGATATGACGATTATTACTAACTTTAATAAATTAAATGTCGCTTTTCATGTTCATGGGGTAGTTGGTATACATAGAATATCTTGGAAGGACATACATAAGCCAGATGATACAATTAATTCTGTTGCTACTGGTATAGTTAAGTTTGATAATAAGTTAATTGTGGTATTAGACTTTGAAAAGATCGTTTCTGAGATTAGTCCTGAAACGGGTTTAAAGGCATCTGAGGTTAAATCCTTAGGAAACAGACATAGAAATGATGCTCCAATATTAGTTTCAGAAGATTCCCCATTTTTAAGTAACTTGATTATAGATTGCTTAAGACAATCAGGTTATACTAATATTATTAACACTATAAATGGTGATGAAGCGTGGAATAAGTTATTGAAATACAAAGAAGATAATTCTGTATATAACAAAGTAAAATGTGTAATAACAGATATAGAGATGCCTCAGATGGATGGGCATCATCTGACTAAACTAATTAAAGGGGATGCAGATTTAAAACATATTCCTGTTATCATTTTTTCCTCTTTAATAAATGATGATATGAGGAGAAAAGGTGAATTATTAGGAGCTGATGCACAGATATCAAAGCCTGAAATCGGTTCTCTAATAGAAGTAATTGATAAGTTAATATTGAATTAGTATATTCTACTCATTGTTTCAGATATAAATATATGATAGACTAAATATGCTTCAAAATATATTGCCATATAATTAGTTTAAATAGATTATTTTACACTTAAATAGCTATATGATTTACTGAATTTGCAGATGTTTGAGTATCTAGAAATAATAGGATGTTCAATACTTGTAAGTTACTAAAATATAAGATGAAACAGGATGAGATTAATTGAGAGAAGAAAATATGATTGATAAAAAAGATAATAATTTTGATAATCCCAATGATATTTTAGCTTTATTACAAGATTATAACGATAAAGATTTTGAATCTAGTTACATGGATGAAGCTAATAATACAGGAAAAAGTCTAGTAGATAATATGGACCTGGATAATACAGATGATGATCTTTTAGCATTATTAGATATGATAGCTGAGCAAGATCAAACAGAAACAGCAGATAATAATACATATATATTAGATAAAGAAGAGCAATCACTAGAAGAAGATATTACAGAACAAAATGAGAATTTTAATGATGATATTCTAGCATTTAATGATTTATGGGATGATGATATGGATCTATCCTTAGACGAATCATTTCATACTGCACCAGATAATAAAGATTCAGATTACGGAGATTCCAGTAGTTTAGGGGATATATTTTCTGACGTATTAAGTGCGGTCAACCCAGAAAAAGAAGCTGATGAATCTAATTTTAGTAGTTCTACTATAATGGCTGTAGATGATATGGTGGCAACGGGAGAAGAGGTAAATGCACCGAAAAAGAAAGGGCTTTTTAGTAAGTTATTTAAAGATAAAAAAGAAAGTGCCGCAGATATAGAAAAACAGGACCAAAAAGAAAAAACTTCAGTAAAGAAAAAAGAAACAAAGAAAAAAGCAGTAAAGAAAAAAGAAGCAAAGAATAAGAAGACACCTGTTAAAGAAACTGAACAAGCTAAGAATCAGAGTGCTAGTGATACTAAAAAAGAGAAGAAGAAAGCTACAAGTAAGAAAGAAAAAAAATCTATAGAGAAAAAGCCTGCAAAACCGAAAAAAGTTAAAAATAAAACTGGCGAAAAAATAATTAAGGATATCGGGGAAATAGATAAAGCTGAAAAACCATTTAATAAAAAATTATTAGTAGCATTATCAGTAATGATGGTATCTTTCGGCATTCTTATTGTATTTGGTACACGTGCATATACGGAATCACTGAGTGTAAGCAATGCAACTACAAATTTTGAACGTAAAAGATATACAGAAGCTTATAATGAATTATATGGTATGCCAAGAAACAATAAAAACAAAGACATATATGACAAGGTGATGACAGTTATGTATGTTAATAAACACTTAAATACATACAATAATTACTATGCCCTAGAGCTTTATCCAGAAGCCCTTGATTCGCTGATTAAAGGGTTGCAACGCTATGAACAATATATTGATAGGGCCATTGACTTAGGAATTGAGAGCGACTTAGATTATATTAAGAGCACTATACTTAAGGAATTGGATTCCAAATTTAATGTACATGAGAAAAATGCCATTAAGTTAGCTAATGTAGATGATAAAAAAGAATATAGTAAAAATGTATATACTATAGTTGTAAATAACATGAAATAGTTAATGCAAAGTAAATATAAAAACTCTAATCAAAGTATGATGGTGGCTATTTATTTAGGCCTTATACTTACATTAGAGTTTTTTATTTTTTTATCTAAATACATATCTCTATTTATAGAGGGTGAAATTTCGACATTTTACTTTACTAAAGCGTTAAACTGTGGTATACATGAATAAAGCTTGTTGTGAATTGAAAGGGGAATGTTAATGATAGCCATAATAGATTACGATGCTGGGAATTTAAGAAGTGTAGAAAAAGCATTGCACTTTCATAACCAGGAGACAATTATAACTAGAGATAAAAATATTATATTAAATGCAGATAAGGTTATTTTACCAGGTGTAGGTTCCTTTGGCGTTGCTATGAATAAATTACATTCATATAATTTAGTAGATACGATTAAGGAAGTGGTAGAGATAAAGAAGCCACTGCTGGGAATATGCTTAGGATTACAATTATTATATGAAAGTAGTGAAGAAAGCGAAGGTATTAGTGGATTAGGTATTTTAGAGGGGAAAATCAAAAAAATTCCAGATTGTATAGGACTTAAGATACCACATATCGGTTGGAATTCTCTTGATATTAAATCAGAAGCTAAATTATTTAAGGGAATCCCAAATGGAGCATATGTTTACTTTGTTCATTCCTTTTATCTAGAAGCTACACATATGGAGGAAGTAGTAGCAACAACAGAGTATAGTACTACAATACATGCTTCAATAGAAAAAGATAATGTCTTTGCATGTCAATTTCATCCTGAAAAAAGTGGTGAAATTGGTTTAAACATATTAAAAAATTTTGCTTCATTGTAACCTTATAAGTAAGTACACCGCTTATTAGCGAAGCAGACCAAGTATCCACTTTAACGAGTAAAAATAAAAAAGATAACATAAGTTAGGAGGTTAAATTATATATGTTTACGAAAAGAATTATACCCTGTTTAGATGTACATAACGGGCGTGTTGTAAAAGGGGTAAATTTTGTTAATTTACGGGACGCAGGAGATCCTGTATTAGTTGGTGCAGCTTATGATAAAGCTGGAGCGGACGAATTAGTATTTCTTGACATAACCGCATCCTCTGATGCTAGAACAATAAAACTTGACATGGTTAAAAAAGTAGCAGAAACAGTTTTTATACCATTTACCGTAGGTGGTGGAATTAAGAGCATAGAAGATTTCAAATTAATATTGAGAGAAGGTGCTGATAAAGTAGCTATTAATACTGCAGCAATCTTAAATCCTAATTTAATATCAGAAGCAGCAATGAAATTTGGTAATCAATGTGTAGTAGTTGCAATTGACGCGAAAAGAAGAGAAGATGGAAGCGGATGGAATATCTACAAAAATGGTGGTAGAGTAGATATGGGAATCGATGCAATAGAGTGGGCGATGAATGTTAATCGGCTTGGAGCAGGTGAAATACTGCTAACTAGTATGGACTGCGATGGTACAAAAGAAGGTTTTGATCTTGAACTTACCAAATTGATATCAGATAATGTTTCTATCCCAGTGATTGCTTCTGGCGGCGCAGGTAATAAGGAACATTTTCATGAAGCATTAACCATTGGTAATGCCGACGCTGCACTAGCGGCTTCTCTTTTCCATTATAAAGAATTAGAGATAATGGAAGTAAAAGAGTATTTGAAAGAAAAAGGGGTTAGTGTTAGAATATAAAAGCTGTATAAATAATAGAAATTAAATAAATTGAAAAAAAAAATATGTGTTAAGGTTGAAAGAAAATATAAATAGAGAAAGGATGCCACTTTGTGATTCTTTCAGCCTATTTATTTGTGGCAGTACTACAGACGGTCTGTGGTATACTATGGTGTAAAAATGAACATAATTACCAATGATTGGAATGAAATATTAGATACTGAATTTAATAAAAGTTATTATAAGGAACTAGAGAAATTTATATTAGAGGAGTATGAAAAGAATCAGGTATTTCCAAGAAAAGAAGACCTCTTTACGGCTCTTAACTTAACGCCATTAAGTAAAGTTAAAGTAGTGATACTTGGTCAAGACCCATATCATAATGAGGAACAAGCCCATGGCCTATGTTTTTCAGTAAAGCCAACAGTTGATATTCCTCCATCTTTAGTGAATATATATAAGGAGTTAGAGGATGACCTTGGCTGTTATATTCCAAATAACGGTTACCTGGTTAAATGGGCAAGTCAAGGTGTACTCATGTTAAATACTGTACTTACCGTTCGTGCACATGAGCCTAATTCCCATCGTAAAAAAGGCTGGGAGACTTTTACCGATAGTATTATAAAAGAAGTAAATAGCTTAGATAGACCAGTTGTCTTTATATTGTGGGGAAAACCTGCAAGTTTGAAAAAGAAGATGCTTACGAATCCGAAACATTTAATACTAGAAGCACCACATCCTAGTCCTTTGTCGTTTTATCGAGGCTTTTTTGGCAGTAAACCATTTAGTAAGACAAATGCCTTTTTAGAAGAGAATGGACTTGCTCCAATTGATTGGCAGATAGAGAATTTACCATCTCAAAATTAATAATTGACAAATTATGTGAATAATAATATAATGACTATATTCTTAAAAATAGTCAAATAGAGGTGAGATAGTTGCCAAAATCATATTCTGAAGAAGAAAGAGCTTATATTATAGAACGCCTGAAAGAAGAAGCTACTGACTGTCTATCTACGTACGGTGTAAAAAAAACAACAGTTGACGAGTTAGTGAAACGTGTTAAAATTCCAAAAGGTACTTTTTATCTTTTTTATAAATCAAAGGAACAGCTTCTTTTTGAGGTTTTTTTAGAGTTACATGAAAAGATTGAAAAACAAATGCTAGAGGGATTGTCTAGTATGAAAATAGGTAATATATCTATTGAGGATATGACAGATTTAATATATAGATTTTATAAAATTGCGGATGAATCACCCCTTATTAAGTTATTAACCTCAGGTGATATTGAAATACTTGCTCGCAAATTACCGAAAGAAGTTGTATCAGAACACTTTGTACAAGATGATTTTCTTATTGAAAAAATATTTTTAATGATACCAAATGCCAATGAAAAAGATGTAGGAACCTTTAGCACAGCATTTAGAAATATTTTTTTTACTATGGTTTATAAAAAAGAAATGGGAGAAAAAAATTATGATGAATCCTTGAAAATATTGATTAGAGGATTGGTCATTCAGTTATTAGAATAATTTTTTCGCTTGGTAGAGATTTAATAAGATACCAAGCGATATTTTATAATTCATATTGACCATTAAATCGGAAACAGTCAAATAGGGTAAGGAGTAAAGAAAATGATTACAGTAAAAGAATTATATTTTAGTTATACCAAAACGCCTTTTATAAAAGATATTAACTTTACAGTGGAGAAGGGTGAAATTTTTGGTTTTTTAGGCCCATCTGGTTCAGGAAAAACCACCCTACAAAAGATATTGACAGGATTAATTACAACTTATCATGGTACCGCAATAGTAGAAGGTATAGAGTGTAAACATCATTCCAATAATTTTTATGAGAATATAGGTGTTGACTTTGAATTTTCTACATTATACGAAAAATTAACGGCAAGACAAAATATGCAATTTTTTGGTTCTTTATATACTAAGAAATCTTGTTCTATTAATGAATTATTAGAAAAGGTAGGATTACATAATGATGGAGATAAAAGGGTGTCTGATTATTCAAAAGGAATGAAATCACGTTTGAATTTTATAAGATCTCTACTACACGATCCTAATATCCTATTTCTTGACGAGCCAACAAGTGGTCTTGACCCTACCAACAGTCGATTGATGAAAGATATGATTTTAGAAGAAAAAGCAAAGGGTAAGACAATTATTTTGACTACTCATAATATGCTTGATGCAACTGAACTTTGTGATAAAGTTGCCTTTATTGTAAATGGTGAAGTTTGTGCCCTTGATAGTCCCCATAATTTAATTATGTCAAAAGGTGCTATAACAATATCATATTCCTACTATGAAAATGGTGAGAAGTCCGCAAAATGCTTATTAAGAGATATATCAGAAGATAGAAAGTTACAAGAACTAATTAATTATAATAGACTATTATCCATTCATAGTAACGAGCCTACATTAAACGATATATTTATGGAGATCACAGGACGGACATTAGTGTGAGAATCAAGATGTTTCACAAGGTAAATTAAAATCAATTCACTTTTGCAGAATGGAGATTAATATGAGAATCAAAAATCTAATTAAATGGGATATACGTTTTCAAATTAAGTATGGTTTTTATATCATCTATGCCGTATTGACTACTTTCTACATGTTTATGCTTTATGTATTTCCGATACATTGGCGTGAGAATGCAGTGTCTATTATGATATTTTCAGATCCAGCGGCTATGGGATTATTTTTTATGGGGGCTATTGTACTTCTAGAAAAAAGTCAAAAGGTCATAAATGTATTGGCTATATCGCCAGTCAAGGTAACTGAATATATACTTTCAAAAGTTATATCGCTGGTTATCATTTCAGTAATTGTAGCTTTTGTGCTAGCACTGGCCGCAAAAACAGATAATTTAATATCAATTATACTTGGTACAGCTTTGACCTCAGTTATATTTACTCTTTTAGGACTTATAGCAGCCACTAAAATAAGGAGCTTAAATCAGTTCGTAATTGTTACTATACCGATTGAGATGGTCTGTATTGTTCCGGCAATATTTTACTTATTTGGGTATAGTGAGAATATTTTGCAATGGTATCCAATCAATATATGTATAGGTTTGATTGCTAACAAAACTGACAATATAATTGTTTCTTTACTTCTTATAATGGCAACGATTTGCATATTATTTGCAATAGCTTATCATTTCACATCAAATATGTTTAATAGTGTAGGAGGTGTAAAACTGTGAAATCAATAATATCAAGTTTTAAGCTAATGCTTACCTATGTAAGAAAGGATATGATGTTGTTTGTGGTATGTATTGTTCCACTTTTAATTGGTAGTGTGTTTAAATATGCTATTCCTGTATTAGAAAAGCTGCTGACTAATTATTTCACTGTACCTATTCTATTCCCCTATTATGAATTATTTGATTTACTATTTTCAGTGATAACTTCAACCATGTTTTGTTTTGCAGCAGCTATGGTAGTCTTAGAGGAAGTAGATGAACATATAGCGGGATATTTAGCCATTACACCACTTGGTAAACAAGGATATCTAATAGCTCGATTAGGGATTCCTACACTAATATCATTTATAACTACGATCATTCTATTAATGGTTTTTGGGTTAACTAAGATGAATATGGGGATGCTGATATTCGTTGCATTGTCAGGAACATTACAAGGATTGATTATTGGATTACTAATCGTTACTTTTTCCACAAATAAGCTAGAGGGGATGGCGGTAACTAAGTTATCATCCCTTTTGATTGTTGGTATTTGCATACCTTATTATATAAAGAGTAACTTTATTTATATATTGTCACCATTGTCTACCTTTTGGATGACAAAAGCTGTGAGAGAGGGGAGTTTTACAGGAGCGATCCTTACATTATTAATATCGTTTCTATGGTTTTATATACTAATTAAGAAGTTTGAGAGAAAGATTTCAAAATGATATAAACTGTAGTTTATAGAAGATTATAAATGTAGATTAGTAAACGAAGTATTAGGAACAAAGAAGGAGGGCATATAAGTATACCCTCCTTTCATTATGCTTAAAGCTAACGTTATGGAAAAGTATTAACACAAATATTTAATAATATAGATATTTGTATATAATTGGTATATAATACCATTATTATTTAATAATCACTAATGTAAAAAAGAGAGGATAAAGACCATGGAATATGAAATCGTTCATTTACCAAAAGAGAAATGGAAGGGAACTAAAATACCAATTGGGTATAAAACAGATAAATATTATGATGTTATAGTGAATAAAACAGATAAAGGATTTAATATTGAGATAGAAAAGAAAGATTTTATTGAGCCGGTAACTCATACACCAGAAGAATATGATTTTCCAGATAAGCTATATGAAGATCACTGGGAGAATGCTTATGCATGGGGAGTATTAATTGAAGATGAATTAGTTGCAGCAATTGAAACTGACCAAGAGCTATGGTCTAATCGCTTGAGGATTACAGAACTATGGGTATCAGAAAAGTATCAAAAACAAGGTATAGGTCATGCGCTTATTGAAATGGCAAAGGAACAAGCAAGAAGAGAACGGCGTCGTGCTATTATCCTGGAAACACAATCATGTAATGTTAATGCAATAGATTTTTATCAGCATGAAGGCTTTAGCCTGATAGGTATGGATACCTGCTGTTACAAGAATAATGATTTGCAAAGAAAAGAAGTAAGGTTAGAATTAGGATGGTTTCCGGAAAAAAAGAATAAATTAAAAAGAGAAGAAATAGAAATTAGAATGGAAACAAAGGATGAGTGGTATAATGTAGAATTGATGACACAACATGCATTTTGGAACAAACACCACCTGGGATGTAACGAACATTACCTTGTACATAAATTACGTCAAGATAAAGACTATCTTCCGGAGCTAAGCAGAATAGCATTAAAGGATGGAAATGTTATCGGATGTATCATGTATTCAAATGCGCGTGTTGTTGATGGTACAGACATACACGAGGTTATAAGTGTTGTGCTTCTTAGCGTAGAGCCTAAATGGCAGGGTTGTGGGGTAGGTGAGTTTTTATTAAGAGAAACGATGAGCCTAGCTGCTAACAAAGGACATAAAGGTATTATAATTTTTGGAGAACCAGATTATTATCCTCGTATAGGATTTAAAAAATGTGATAACTTTAATATTACAACAGCGGAGGGTAAAAATTTTGATGCGTTTATGGGGATTGAATTAGTTGAAGATGGAATGAAAAACATAAAAGGAAAATTCTACGAATCAAACGTATTTGAACATCTTCCAAATCAGGAAGTGGAAGAATATAACAAAAATTTCCCGCAACTACAGAAGTTAAGATTTCCAGGGCAATGGGATTAATTACAAATTATGTGGAGATAAGTGAGATACTAAAAGGAGTGGGATATTAAAGTAATCTTTTTTACGGAGTTAAATAATAGGTTAATTTGCTAAATTCCTTTGATATTGTTATTGATTAATTAATATAAAAAAGTTGAAAGAAGATGATGTAAGATGAATTTAGTATTAGATAGAGTTATAATAAGAAGATTTAGGGAAAGTGATCAGGAAGATTTATACGAGTATTTATCAGATGAAGAAGTTGTTCGATTTGAACCATATGAAATTTTCTCAAAGAAAGAAGCTCAAGAAGAAGCAATACGAAGAGCCAGTGATGATAACTTTTATGCAGTATGCATAAAAGAGAGTGGTAAATTAATAGGCAATTTATATCTAGGTAAAAATGATTTTGATACTTTTGAATTAGGGTATGTATTTAATACGGAATATCAAGGAAAAGGTTATGCCTTTGAAAGTGGAAAGGCTTTACTTGAGTATGCATTTTCTAATCTAAAGGCAAGACGTGTTATTGCTATGTGTAGCACTATGAATACTTCTTCATGGAAGTTACTTGAAAGATTAAAGATGAGACGTGAAGGATTATTATTACAGAATGTTTATTTTAAGACGGATGATTTAGGTGAGCCTATTTGGTTTGATACATATGAGTATGGAATATTAAAAAGTGAATGGATATTGTAATATATTATATAAGATAAATAAGACCTAATATATGAGAAATATAATATAGAACCTATTAAGACTTAAATTGTAGGAGGACCTTATGAGATTATCAGATGAATTTCGTAATTATTTAATATCACAAGGAGCTAGTCTAGTTGGATTTGCTGACTTAAATAACGTTATTGATGGAGATATGACAACTGGGATATCTGTAGCAGTTGCATTGCCAAAAGAGGTTATTAGAAATATTAGTGATGGTCCTACTCTAGATTATTATGATACTTATCATGGATTTAATAAGATACTTAATACAATTGTATTGCGGGGTGAAGCATATTTAACAGAGAGAGGATATAAAGCATTTGCTCAGACTACAGAAAGAGTAGAGGAATATGGAATATACAGAACAAAAATTCCACATAAGACAGTGGCTACCAATTCAGGGCTGGGATGGATTGGTAAGAGTGCTTTATTTTTAACGAAAGAATATGGTGCAGCTATAAGGTTATCGTCAATTATCACAGATGCAAAACTAGACTATGGTTCTCCAGTTACAAAATCCATATGTGGTGACTGTATGATATGTGCTAATGCCTGTCCAGCAAATGCTATATCAGGTGAATTATGGAATATTTATAGAGATAGAGATGAATTTTATGATGCTATTGCTTGTAGAAAAGAAGCAAGAAGATTAGCAAAAGAGCGTATTGATAGAGAAATTACGTTATGTGGTAAATGTATTGAAGTTTGTCCTTATACAAGAAAGTATATTAATATAGGGTTACGTTCGTAACTTATATAGGGTATGAGGTATTAAGGCCTGTTAGAAAAGTAAAATAGAGTATGACTTGTAATACCTTTCTTTAAGTAGAGTAAAAAATAAATTATAGTAAAAGGGTGCTTGACAAACACCCTTTTTTCTAGCAATATTTTATAAGAAACAGGAGAAGAGGATAATAATGAGAAAAATATATATAATATCAGGCCCTTGTGGTTGTGGTAAATCGACCTTAGCAAAAGAATTAGTAAATACATTACCTAATTCTGTTTTAATTGAGGGAGATAACCTTCATAATATTTTTAATGAAAAAGATGAAGTAGCTTGGCTTAAACGGCTTAGTATTACTTGGGAAAATATAATATCTGTAACTAGAAATTGTTTAAAGCACAATTTAGATATTGTTATTGACTATGTGGTGGAAGATGAACTACCATTGTTTATTTCGAATCTAGAAGACTTTGAATACGAACTTTACTATATGGTATTAACTGCAGATGAAGAAACTATACGTAATCGGATTACTAAAAGAGGAGATACTTATTTAATTGAACGTTCTCTTTTTTTAAGAAATAAGCTTATGAATGACAAAATGAATCAATTTCATCTTTATGACAATAGTAATAGGACTTTAGATGATGAAATAACAGCTATTCTTTATGATAAAAGATTTCTAATTGAACAACATTCAGTTAGTAGATGTTAAAAAATGCATACTTTTAAAGGAGAAAATATCTCACTTTAAAAGTATGCATTTT
>JAEWHU010000280.1 GCA_023387635.1 Bacillota bacterium | reverse complement strand
CATTCATAATTGTTTTTACAAAGTATAGTCCGATCCCCATACTACCATTTTCATTACGTGTCCTAGCCTTATCTAGGCGATAGAATTGATCCCATATGCAAGTTAGTTCATTGGTAGCAATGGGTTTAGTTTCATTAAATACGGTAACTACAACATCTTCATTTGAACTAGTTACTTTAATATCAATGGAGTGTCCTTCTTTTGTATATTTTACTGCATTTGTAATATAATTAGTAAAAGCTCTTTCTAAATATAATTTATTTCCTAGAACACTATAATGCTCCTTAGTCTCTAATGTATAGTTAAGGTCTTTGTTCTGAAATAAAATATCATTCCTTGATATAACATTGGATACTATCTCTGTCATATCTAATATCTCAAAGTCATTGCTTGCTAGTCCATTTTCCATGGATGATAAATCAAGAAGATTAGTAACTAATCTGGTCATATTGTTCACTTCATCTAATATTACATCATAATAATATTCTTTATCAATTCCATTTGAATTGTCTTTTAGCATTTCAGTATAGCCACCTAAAACAGCTAAGGGAGTTTTTAGTTCATGGGATAGGTTAGTTATGAACTCTTTGCGTTGATTATCAATTCTTGTTATATTTTCATTTTCTTTTTCTAGCTTTTCATTAGCGATTTGTAACTGACTTATGTTTTCTTCTAGTTTATCAGCCATTTGATTAATACTTTTACTTAACCTTCCGATTTCGTCTTTGGTAGGTAACTCTGTTACTCTAATGGAAAAGTCTAAACTGGAGATATGATTGGCAACTCGATCCATTTCTTCAATGGGTTTAGCTGTTTTCTTTGCAACAAAATATACAAATACAGTTCCTATTATTAACGCAATAGCAGATACATATAGTATAAACATATTTGTATTATTCATATCATCTCGTATTGCTTGTACTGGAGTACGAATCACCAAATAATGGTCCTCGCCATTAAGTTCAATTATTCCATATAAAAGTAGAATATCGCGACTACTTTTCTTTTCTTTTAAGATAGGAGTAGCATCTTTGGAAAACAGATTAAGATTAGCCTTAAAATTAAAGCTAGATTTTATACCTTTTTTATTTTTTTTTGTATTAAAGCTATATTGCTTACTACTATAGATTATTTTGAAATTACTATTAGCTAAAGTAAATTGAAGATTATTATTGTATTCATAAGTGCTCATAATATCAATGATGTTATCTTCAGATTCTCGAGTTGCCGCGCGAATGGTAGAATAGGATTCATTCATTATTTCACTTTTTTGTCTTATGTAATAAGTTTCAGCAAAAAGGTAGTTAGCCATAAATTGTATAGTAAAAACGCAAAAAAGTATTAACAGTATAATGGCTGTTAGCCTAGATTTCATTGTTTTAAACATTATCCACCTCAAATCGGTATCCAACTCCATGAACTGTTTTTATATAGAAACTTTTATCTGTTAGTTTAGCTCTAAGTTGCTTTACGTGAGTATCCACAGTTCTAAAATCTCCCTCATAATCAAAGCCCCAAACTGCATCAAGAATGGTATCTCTAGTTAAAACAATTGAATTGTTTTTTATGAAATAAGAAAGGAGATCGAATTCTTTTGGGGTTAATTCTAACTTTTCCTCTTCTAAAAATACCTCTCTACCTTCCTCGCTAAGTAAAAGAGAACCTATAGTAAGATGAGATTTTTCAGTAGAAGAGCAACGCCTTAATACAGCTTCAACATGTGCATCCAGTAACTTAGGTGAAAATGGCTTTGGAACGATATCATCAGCACCATGTTTATAATAATCTAGTTGATTATATTCTTCTGTACGGGCTGTTAACATTATAATTGGAACAGGAGAGTATTCTCGAATCTCATTTAATACTGCATAACCGTCTTTTATAGGCATCATTACATCTAATAAAATTAAGTCGATATCATCTATGTACTTGTAATAGGTATCAATGGCATCTTGTCCATTCACTGCTTCAATGATTTGATAACCCTTTATTTCAAAGAAGTCTTTTAACATACGTCTTATTCGAACTTCATCGTCTACTATTAAAATTGTTTTCTTTATATTCATAATTTACCTCCAAGTAAGTGAATTGGTACTTGCATTAATCCACTGAACACATTTGTACATTAACTTCTAATAATACTATTATAGATTGTTCAACTTTTTGTGTCTACTGTTTCTATTAAACTAATACATAATATGTGGGATACCTAGTAAATAAGTGTTGATACCAACGGAAATATTAGTTATTATAAACTTAATTTACTTGGTAACATTAAAAATCTAGAGAATGAAATTCATACAAAAAGAGTTTCGTAATTACCTAATTAATTGAAGGGAGAGAGGAATCGATTTATGACATTACAACAGCTAAAATATGTGGTAACTGTTGCGGATAAAGGAACAATCAGTGAAGCAGCTAAGGAGCTTTTTATCTCTCAGCCAAGTTTAACCAATGCGATTAAGGATTTGGAACATGAAATGCAAATAACTATATTTCATAGGACGAATAAAGGAATTGTAGTATCCAATGAAGGTGACGAATTCTTAGCCTATGCAAGGCAGGTACTTGAACAAGCGAATCTTCTAGAAGAAAAATTCTTAAATGTGAAGAAACAAAGTTCAAGATTCTCAGTTTCTACCCAACACTATTCCTTTGCAGTTAACGCTTTTGTAGATGTAATTCGTGAATTTGGTGGTAATCAATATGATTTTACCCTTAGAGAAACTCAGACATATGAGATTATTGAAGATGTTAGTAGGCTTAAAAGTGAAATAGGAGTTTTGTATACTTCCTCAAAAAATGAGGAAGTGATTCTGAAACTTATTAAGCAAAATGGTTTGGAATTTGAAGAGCTTTTTGTAGCAAAACCCCATGTGTTTATTAGTTCCAAACATCCTTTGGCAGATAGAATTGTGCTTACTCTAGAAGAACTAGAGGAATATCCTTACCTTTCATTTGAGCAGGGAGATTATAATTCTTTTTATTTCTCAGAAGAGATTCTTAGTACCCTTGATCGTAAAAAGAATATTAAAGTTAGGGATAGAGCAACTTTATTTAATCTTGCCATTGGTTTAAATGGATATACCGTTAGTACAGGAGTAATTAGTAAAGAATTAAATGGAGAGAACATTATAGCTAAGCCCCTTATGGTAGATGAACATATGAGAGTTGGTACAATTACCCAAAAGAATATGACTCTTAGTAGATATGGGAAAGCTTATATGGAATCATTGAAAAAGCATGTGATTCCTTATGTATGATGGTAGTATACCCTTTCATTATATGGAGTAAAAAAATACAAATATGTGTTTGATATAGCTTTAAACTATATCAAACACATATTTTTTTGTATTTTTCAATGGAAGAAAATTCGATTATACTATGACTCATAGAAACACACATGAATAAACAATTTTTAATTAAGTTTAGTTACATAGTATATTAAGAATTAAAAGATTGGTTGACGTGAGATAGGAGTAAATAAAAGTGAAAGATTTTGCAAAGCTTTCACTCAGCAAGTTAGTGTTTGCGCTGCACCCACAAACTTGATATACACAAAAAGCAGCGCAGAAAAGAGGAAAAGTATGAGTAAAAAAGCGCCTTATAAGTATGATATTGTTGGAAGTTTTTTAAGACCGGATTATTTAAAAGAAGCAAGAGATAAATATGCAAAAGGAACTATAACAGCAGATGAGCTAAAAAAAGTGGAAGATAAAGCAATCATTGATTTAATTGCAAAGCAAAAAGAAGTAGGACTTCCGGTGATAACAGACGGTGAATTTAGAAGAAGTTCATGGCATCTTGATTTCATGTGGGCATTTCATGGGGTAGGCCATGAAAAGACAAAGGAAGGAATACCATTTCATGGAGAGCCAGCACTAATTGATGATACCTTTCTTACTGGGAAACTTTCAGTAGATAATCATCCATTTGTAGAACATTTTAAATTTGTAAAGCAATTTGAAGATGAGAATACAGAGGCACGTCAGACAATACCAGCACCAGCTCAATTCTTCTTCCAGATGATTACACCATCCAACATAGAAAGTACAAAAGCAATTTATCCAGAGGAAGAGGACTTAATTAGGGATATTGCAAATGGTTACAAAAAAGTAATTAAGGATTTGTACGAAGTAGGTTGCAGAAATATTCAATTTGATGATTGTACCTGGGGAGTATGTGTTGATCCAAATGCTTGCTTTATATTAGGAACGGATGAAGAAGGACTACAAAAGATAATAGAAAAATTAATTCGAATTAATAATCTTGCTATTGAAGATAAGCCAGAAGACTTGGTTATTAATACTCATATTTGCCGTGGTAATTTTCATTCTACCTGGGCTTGTGAGGGAGGTTACAACCGTGTAGCAAAAGACCTTTTTGCCAATGAGAATGTTGATGCATTTTACCTAGAATTTGATGATGAACGTTCTGGTGACTTTGAACCTCTTAAGTATGTGAATAAAGATAAGAAAGTTGTATTAGGACTTATTACAACTAAGTCTCCTAAGCTTGAGAATAAGGAACATATTATAAAACGTATCCGAGAAGCACAAAAATATGTACCATTGGAACATTTATGCCTTAGCCCACAGTGTGGGTTTGCTTCAACGGAAGAAGGAAATAAAATTACTGAAGAAGAGCAATGGGCTAAATTAAAACTTGTTCAGGAAATTGTAGATGAAGTATGGCAATAAGCATTATACTTAAGAATAAATATTATTATCTAGCCAGATAACATAATAAAATGTCATTATAGAGTTAATTTTTCTATTACTCTATAATGACATTTTTTATGTTCATGTTTTAGATTTTATACAATGAAGAAAATAAAAATGTATAGTTGATAATATAAGGTTTCATGGTAAAATTATAATAGTATCAAAAAAGGTTTCAATGCATTTTATCATTATTTAATAAGATGGATGAAATATAAATCATAGGATAGAAAAGAGGACGTTATGAGAATTATTATATCACCAGCTAAAAAGATGATAGTTGATAATAACACCCTAGAATATCACC